>CAKTDK010000022.1 GCA_934541205.1 uncultured Eubacteriales bacterium | reverse complement strand
AAATAAAAGCCTCCGTATTATTACGGAGGCTTTTATTTATTTAAAAACTGTTTCTATAATTTTATTGCTTTTATTTGAAGAATATTTCCATTTGTTAATTTGTCCTGAAGTTATAAAATAATTATTTATGGGATTTTCCAAAGGAGAGTCGAAAAAGTCCACTATAGTAAGTTTAACTTTCATTTTTTCGGGAATTATATTTTTTATGTAAACTGCCGCGTGCTGACCTTCTTTTATTCCGTCAACTATATCTGCAAGCCCGGCAAAATTTGGTGTAAGTTCTATAAATACTCCGTAATCTTCTATACTTCTGACAATGCCGGATACTGTTTCTCCAGGCGAAAATAGTGCAGCGTTTTCATCCCATGTTCCTAAAAGTTCTTTATGAGTAAGAAAAATTCGTTCTTTTTCTTTTTCAATATCTTTTATTATACATTTAATTTTTTGCCCCTGATAAAATCGTTCTTTTGGATGAGGAATTCTTGAAACGGAAATGGAATCTATTGTTATCAAAGATACTATTCCGCATCCGATATCTACAAAAGCTCCGAAAGGTTCAAGATGAGTTATTTTTCCGTCAAGCACAGTTCCTTTCGGAAGATTTAAAAGATAATCAAGAGCAAGTTTTTGGGCGGCTTTTCTTGAAAGAATTGCTGTTTTTTCGCCGTTTATTTCTTTTATTTCTTTAACACAAAAACAAACCGGTTTATTTACTCTTGTAATAACAGCTATATCTCGGTTTTCTTTATCGGTATCTTGCAAAACGCATTCGTCTCTCGGAATAATTCCTTTAAATCCGTTAAAATTTACAATTAAATTTTTATCGGTATCGCAAAGCGTTGCTTTTCCTTCAAGAATAATATTTTTTCCTATGGTTTTTTCCATTGTGGAAATAGTTGAAGTATAAAATATATTTTCTTCGGTTGAAATAAGCTCTCCTTCAGGTTTATATACAGCCTTGTTCATTGTAGTCCTCCCGTTTTGGTATACTTGATTTTAATAAATAGTATGTTTAAAAAAAGGACTTTATGATAAAATTTTATATTCCGGAAAAAGTAATGTTATATGCTCCGCAGTTTCGTAGAGTTCTTTCAATATTATTTATTTTATAATAGTCTGCGCATATTTCCAAAACGCATGATTTTGCCGAGCGCATTTCAAAATCAGGATTGGTATCTGTTTTAAAATTTATTTCTTTTAATTCTTTTTTATTTACAGAGGAATAAAATTTATTGTATACTCCGTTAAAGGCAAAAGCATCTTTTCCTTTTTCGGGTATTTTATAATCTTTTTCTTTATAAAATATAAGTGGTTTTTCTCTTGTTATATTTGAAAACAGTATTCGTATGCTTTTACAGACAAAAATTTTGTTTATTCTTGACGCGGCGGTTTCTGCGTCGTCTATATTATTAAATTGTCCTAATAGTTTTATTGTCATTTTATATACTCCTCATAGCTTATGGATTTAGTTTTACAAAATTTTGAGTATATATTAATTGAAAATAAATACAGTTTTGGACAATAAACGTATTAATTGTACTTTAATTCATTTTGTGCTATAATAACCTCACGCTGTATTCCGAAGCAAAGCTTCGGACAGCTGAGAGAACATTGAAACGAAGGGTAGGAAATTGTCTTTATCAATTTCCAATAAATGTTTTAATAACCTCACGCCATATTCCAAAGCGAAGCTTTGGACGTCTTAGAGAACATTGAAAAAAGAGAGCGGAAAATCATATATGTTATGATTAAATATGCATAATTTATAAAAAGGAAGATAGTTATGGAAATAAATGTGGGAGATATAGTTCAGATGAAAAAATCTCATCCTTGTAAAAATGATATTTTTAAAGTTTTTCGCATAGGAATGGATATAAAAATACGCTGTATGAAATGCGGACATGAAATTATGCTTCCAAGAACTAAATTTGAAAAATCGGTAAAAAAATTTATTGAAAAAAATGATATATAAGGTAGGGTTTTATGTTAGACAAATTAAAAGATATTAATAAGAAGTATGATGAAATCAATGAAAAGCTTTCAGACCCTGAAATAGTTACAGATCCTAACGCTTTTAAAAATCTTATGAAGGAGCAGAAAAATCTGACTCCAATAGTTGAAAAGTACAGAGAATATCTCGATGCGGAAAACACGCAGAAAGAAGCGCAGGAAATGCTTGAAAGCGAAACAGACAAGGAAATGCGTGATATGCTTGAGCAGGAATTTTATGAGGCCAAGGAAAAGATAGTTCAATGCGAAAACGAGCTTAAAATACTGCTTTTGCCAAAAGATGAAGATGATGAAAAAAGCGTTATAGTTGAAATACGGGCAGGCGCTGGCGGTGAAGAAGCAGCGCTTTTTGCCGCTGCTCTTTTCAGAATGTATTCGATGTATGCGGAAGCAAAAAGATTTAAAATTGAAGTTATGAATATAAATGAAACCGGAATCGGAGGAATAAAAGAAATCTCCTTTATGATAGAAGGTGAAGGGGTTTACAGCCGCCTTAAATATGAAAGCGGCGTACACCGTGTTCAAAGAGTTCCGGATACCGAATCTTCCGGAAGAATTCATACTTCTACAGTAACGGTGGCTGTACTTCCCGCTGCGGAAGATGTTGAAATAGATATAAATCCGGCAGATCTTGAAATTTCTACATTCCGTTCAAGCGGCGCAGGAGGACAGCATGTAAATAAGACTTCTTCTGCGATTAGAGTTGTTCATATTCCAAGCGGAATGGTGGTTGAATGTCAGGATGAAAGAAGTCAGCACAAAAATAAGGAAAAGGCTTTAAAGGTGCTTCGTTCAAGGCTTTATGATATAAAGAAACAGGAACAGCACGCAAAAGTTGCAAATGAAAGAAAAAGTCAGGTGGGAACAGGCGACAGATCGGAACGAATCCGTACTTACAATTATCCCCAGGGAAGAGTTACGGATCACAGGGTTTCTTTAACGCTTTATCGTCTTGAGGAGATTTTAAACGGAGATATAGATGAAATAATTGATGTTTTAGCGGCGGCGGATACTGCTGAAAAGCTTAAAGCAGGGTACGACGGATAATCATTTTTTATTGTCTTCAGATATGTTTTTATAATAATTTTTAAAATTTTTTAATAGTATTTATAAAAAGCATGTTTGGAGAAAAAAATGAATGATTGTATAAGGGCGTTATTAATGGGAAGTTTGTCCGGTATCGGAGGAACTGCTTTGGGCGGTGTTTTCGGCTCTTTAATAAATTCAAAAAGCAAAAAGCTTGTAGCTTTTGTAATGGAATTTTCCGCTGGACTTATGACGGGAGTAGTGTGTTTTGAGCTTATACCCGAAGGTTTTGATAAAATTAATTTAAAAACCGGATTTTTATCTATTGTATTCGGCGTTATTCTTACCTATTTTCTTCAGATACTTACTGAGAGAAAAGGCAAAAATAAAAATTCTATGAAAAGTACCGGACTTTTGATATTTTTTGCAATCGCAGTGCATAATTTTCCAGAGGGGCTTGCGATAGGTTCGGGTTTTCAGGCGTCTTTTAAGCTTGGAATAAGCATTCTTTTGGTGATACTTATACATGATGTTCCTGAAGGAATGGCTATGAGCATTACTTCAAAAGCCGGCGGAACAGGCAGTATAAAAAGTATTCTAATGACTGTAATAGCAGGAATTCCTACCGGAATAGGAGCTTTTTTTGGATGTTATTTTTCGGGTTTGTCCAAAGAAATGATTGGAGTTTGTCTTTTAAGCGCGGCAGGATCTATGCTTTACGTGGTGTTTGGAGAGATAATACCTCAGTCAAAAAGAATTTACAGCGGATTAGCACCGGTATTTTTTAATATAACCGGATTTTTATGCGGTTTGTTTATATCTATGGGAAGTTAAAAGAGGAATTTTAATGGAAACAATTTTTTTAAATGAAAAAACGCTTGATAAAGCGGCAGAACTTTTAAAAGAGGGAGAAATAGTGGCCATTCCTACGGAAACGGTATACGGACTTGCTGCCAATGCCTTAAATGAGTCTGCCGTTGAAAAAATATATGAAGCTAAGGGAAGACCTTCGGATAATCCACTTATTATACATATAAGCAAAAAAGACGATGTGTATTTATATGTTAAGGAAGTTTCCGATAAGGCAAAAAAATTAATGGACAAGTTTTGGCCCGGACCGCTTACTCTTATATTTAAGAAAAAAGATATAATTCCAAATAGGACAAGCGGAGGCCTTGATACTGTTGCTGTCAGAATGCCTGAAAATGAAATTGCGAAAAAAATAATTTCGAAATGCGGATTTCCTTTGGCGGCACCTTCTGCAAATATTTCGGGAAAACCGAGTCCCACTTCTTTTTTTCATGTTATTGATGATATGAACGGAAAGATATCGGCTATTGTAGACGGGGGAGATTGCAGCATAGGAGTTGAATCGACGGTATTGTCTGCTGTAGATGATGAATTTATACTTCTTCGTCCCGGGGGCGTAACTATTGAAGAAATTGAAAATGAAATAGGCAGAATAAAAATTTCCGAAAGCATACTTCATAAACTCGATGAAAATAATGAAAGACCTATGTCTCCCGGAATGAAATATAAGCATTATGCGCCATCGGCAAATTTATATCTTGTTACGGGAAATGAACTTAATGTTATAAAGTTTTTAAAAGAGAAAAAGAATATTGAAAGAACAGGTATAATATGTTACGATGATTATATTGGACTTCATGGCAGAAATGTTATTGAGATAGGCAAAAAAAACGATTTATCTCATCAGGCAAAAGAAATATTCGGGGCTTTGCGAAGTTTTGATAAAATGGGAGTCGAAAATATATATTCTGTTTATCCTTCGAATAAAGGAGTAGGACTTGCGGTTTTAAACAGGATGTTGCGCGCGGCGGGTTTTAAGGTTATAAGGGTATAGAATTTATTATGGGATGTGAAAATTATGATAGTTGCGGGGATTACAGGCTCCAGCGGAAGCGGAAAATCTCTTTGTTCAAAGCTTTTTGAAAAAGAAGGATATAAAATTATTGATTGTGATAAAATTGCTCACGATGTTGTTAGAATTCCTTCCTGTCAGGAAGAGCTTTGCAGATTTTTCGGCGAGGATATTTTTCATAACAATGTTTATGACAGAAAAAAAGTTGCGGGAATAGTTTTTAATAATAAAGCAAAATTATCAAAGCTTAATGAAATAACTCATAAATATATAATAAAACAAATTGAAGAAATTATAGCTGATTGTCAAAAGGAAAACATAAACGTACTTATTGACGCGCCGCTTTTATATGAGGCAAAGCTTGAAAAAATATGCGATAAAACCATAGCTGTTGTGGCTGACAAGCAGATAAAAATTAAAAGGCTTGTTGAAAGAGATAATATAAGCGCCGAAATGGCGTTAAAAAGACTTAATAACCAGCTCGATGATGATTATTACATAAAAAATGCCGATTATGTTATTTATAATAATGATGACGATATGAATAATTTATATGTAAAAGTTATGGGAATCCTCATAAAACTACGGGGAGATATGAATGAAGAAAGCTAAAAAGCAAAAAAATATTTTTAAAATAAATGTTATTATATGTCTTGTGATTATAGTTTTGGGATGTATTTTTTATGCGGCATATAAGCTTGTTTATAAAAAAAATATTCTTGAAGGTCTATATCCTTTAAAATACAGCAGATATGTTGAAAAGTACAGCAAAGAGTATAATCTTGAAAAAAGTCTTGTATACGGAATTATAAAAACTGAGAGTAATTTTGATGAAAAAGCTGTATCCTCCGCAGGGGCTCTGGGACTTATGCAGATAACTCCCGATACGTTTGACTGGGCGCTTTTTAAAGATAAAAACAAGGAGTATACTCTGGAGCATATTTATGATCCGGATATAAATATAAAATACGGCTGTTATATTTTCAGACTTTTTCTTGATGAGTTTGAAGTTGAAGAAACTGCCATTGCCGCTTATAACGCAGGCCGCGGTGCAGTTAATAAATGGTTAAAAGATGATAGATATTCAAAAGACGGAAAAACCCTTTATTATATTCCTTACGATGAAACCAGATATTATGTAAAAAAAGTAACGGATAATAAAAATAAATATAAAGAAATATATTCTTTTGATGAATAAAATTTGTTAAAAGGCGATATATTTCATAAATTAATATATGAGGTGATATTATGTCAGAAAAGACAAGAGGAGAAATTCTTCAGGAAAAATTATTTAATAATAAGAAAAACGGCTTTGATTATTTGCCGGAAAGTGAAATAGAGGCCGCTTATAATTACTGCGAAGGATATAAAAATTATCTTGACAATTCCAAAACAGAAAGAGTATGTGTAAAAACATCAATCGCTTTGGGTGAAAGATATGGTTTTAAACCTTTTGAAAAAGGAATGAAACTAAAAGCAGGAGATAAAATATATTTTAATAATAGAGGAAAAACTGTCGCTTTTGTTACAATAGGGGAATTGCCTGTAACGGAAGGTATTCATATTGCGGCGGCTCATATTGATTCTCCGAGACTGGATTTAAAACAAAATCCTGTATTTGAAGCTGATGAAATAGGATATTTAAAAACTCATTATTACGGCGGAATAAAAAAATATCATTGGTTGTCTCTTCCTTTGTCATTATACGGAACCGTGATTTTGAAAGACGGTTCAAGCGTTGATGTTTCAATAGGAGATAATGAAAACGACCCTGTATTTTGTATTCCGGACCTTTTGCCTCATCTTGCAAAAGACCAGATGTCAAAAACTATGTCGGAGGCTGTAAATGCCGAGGCTATGAACGTTATAGTAGGTTCAAAAACCTTTAAAGACGACAAAGTTTCTCAGAGAGTAAAGCTTAATGTTTTAAATATACTTTTTGAAAAATACGGTATATTGGAAGAAGATTTTGTATCTGCTGAATTTGAGCTTGTTCCGTCACATAAGGCGAGAGATATAGGGCTTGACAGAAGTCTTATAGGTTCTTACGGCCATGATGATAGAGTATGCGCATATCCTTCTATTACCGCTTGTTTCGACGTTGAAAGACCAAAACATACTATTATGGCTGTTATAGTTGATAAAGAAGAAATAGGTTCAAACGGCGCTACCGGTATGAAATCCGAATTTTTAAAATATGTTATTGAAGATATCGCGGAAGCTTTCGGAGAAAAATTAAAAGACGTTATAAGAAACTGCAAATGCTTGTCCGCAGATGTAAATGTTGCTCATGACCCGAATTATCCTGAAGTTACTGAAATAAGAAATTCTTCAAGAATAAACTACGGAGTAGTAGCTACAAAATATACGGGAAGCAGAGGAAAATCTTCCACATCCGACGCAAGCGCAGAGTTTGTAGGTTATGTGAGAAAAGTTTTTGACGACGCCGGCGTAATGTGGCAGACAGGTGAACTTGGCAAGGTTGACCAGGGTGGCGGCGGAACCGTAGCTATGTATGTTGCGGAGCTTTGTATGGATGTTATTGATTTGGGAGTTCCTGTTCTTGGAATGCACGCCGCTTTTGAAGTTGTTTCAAAGCTTGATGTTTATATGGCTTATAAGGCTGTAAAAGCATTTTTTGAGAATTAGACAGGACTTTAAAAAGCTTTTATAAGCTATTTATAAAAAAGAGATTCTTCGGTCGTTTGCTCCCTCTGAATGACAAGAATGTGCTATTATTTTGAATGTTCACCATGTCATTCCGAACGACAGTGAGAAATCTCATTAAGTTATTTAGAAAATTTTTTAAAACTTTGTTTTTTGAAGCCGAAGTATAAAAATTATTTGTAGCATAAGTTCCTAAACATGACAAGATATTAATATGAAATTGAGTAATTTTTTTATAAACAGATAGGAAAATGTTATGATAGATAAAATAAATGTTAAAATAGGGAAAAAATATCCTCTTGACGGTATATTGACTTTATCTGAAAATAGTGAAAATACACCTGTTGTTATATTTGTTCATGGCTCGGGACAAAGCGATTATGATGAAACAATACAAAGCTGTAAACCTTTTAAAGATATTGCGTTAGGTCTTGCGGAACATGGGATTTCATCTTTAAGATATAACAAAAGATATTATCAGTATCCTGATAAAGTTCCTGTAAATTTTACAATAGAAGATGAGGTTTTAGACGATGTGTTTTCTGCGATTGACTGGGTTAAAGAAAACAATATGTTTAATAAAAGCTCAGTTTATATATTGGGACATAGTCTTGGAGGAATGTTAGCGCCGTATATTTCTAAAATGAATTCTAATGTATCCGGAATTATTTCTCTTGCCGGCTCGCCCAGAAATTTAGAGGACATTTTACTCGACCAAAACAAAAGGTCTTTAAATAATTTAAAAGATAAAACAGAACAAGAAAAACAAGAAATACTTAATAAAGAAGTAGTTCCGTTTGTAAATATGGTAAAAAATTTAAAAAAGGATGATTCTCTTATTTATTTATTCGGAGTTCCGTCAAGTTATTGGCTTAGCTTAAATAAAATAAATACTGCTGAAATTGTAAAGAAATTAAATATTCCAATGTTGTTTTTACATGGAGAAAAAGATTTTCAGGCTTATGCTGATGTAGATTTTAAAATGTGGAAAGATATTTTATCAGATAATAAAAACGTTGTTTTCAAATTATATAATAACTTAAACCATTTGTTTATGGAAAGCAGCGGAAAAACAGATTTAACTGAATACATTGAAGAAAGACACGTTGACATAGCTGTTATTAATGATATTTGTCAATGGATAATAAATAGTTGAAACTTATGAAAGACTAATATCAATACAAAAATACATATTAAAGATTAAATTAATCTAAAGATTTTTCTTGATATGTATAAAACTTTTTGTTATAATCTTTATACGGGAATGAGGTTCTCCCTCAGTTTTATAAAAAAGTAAACTGAAACCGCATTTATTAAGCTGATGACTTCTGCAATTTTATTTTGCAGATTCATCAGCTTTTTTGCGTTATTATGAGGTATATTTGTGTTTTTGATTTCAAAAAGCTGCTTTTTTTCAAATTCTTCTTAGAATATTTTGTGTATTTTAAATAATAATATTTGCATCATATTTGTAGTGTAACAACTTTTCCCATGTAATATTATGAGAAATACAGTAGTCGTAAAGGCCAATAATTCCGCCAAATTTCTCATCTATATTATGGCCACCGACACAATAACCGAAAGGTTTTCCTCCAACTTTCTCGTTGTACTCAAGATATTTTTTACCTTCTGGAGTTAATTCCAAGATTTTAATTTCATGTTGTTCATATTCAACTTTTGTCATAGAAAACATCTCCTCTCGCATGACCTAAAAAGAACTATCATTTTCTCCCCCAAATATATGATACTGGATTTTGAATATTATTAACTAAATGAGCGATACTTTTGTTCATATATGCCTTATATACGGAAATTTCTTCTCCCAAGGTGGTACAGGTACAATACTTTCGGTTTTTAAGGGATAAACTTTTATTGCTTAGCCGCGGATAAAAGGCTGTTTCTATTCCGGATGGGTGCCATTCCATATTTTCATATATACCTACAATCAGTCCATGATATACCGCAACTAAATAATCAGCTTTTTGCGCTGTTCGCTCACTTATTATCCAATGACCTCTAGCGCAATCCATTACATTTTTTTCATTCATATTATATTTATATAATGAATTGATTTTTATTACCAGAAGATTATGATGTATGTTATTTTCAGACAATTCTTCTGCGCCATAAATTCTTTCCAATTGTTCCACTGTCATTGCAGAATCAGCGTGATGACCCGATACTAGATTCGTAAGAGCATCAGGCGTGAGATAATTCATCATGTTTAATAGTGCAGCTTCTGCTGTATAAGCCTCATCTTGCGTAAGGTTATACAAAATAACAACTTTTTTTACTTCATTTTCTGAATTGATAATATCTCTAATACGGCTACATTTTTCCGTTTCATTAGTCATATCTTCTTTTTCATGTTGAAAAATACGATCATTTTTACCTTTACCTATGTAAAAAACCGTATTATCTCTTGGATCAATGAAGCGTATACATAATATTTTAATCTACACTTTACAATATCTAAAAAAATTTCATATTCAATCCCTATTTTTTACATCTGATTTTTAATTATTATATCATAAGTTTAGAGCAAACACCATCTGCGCTTTGTTAAAAATTTTAAATTTATGTTAACTTCAAAAATTTTTTCAAAATATTGTATTTTTACCTCTTTTCCGCTTACTTATATGAGGGCAAAAAAAGAGCAAAGGTTTCTCAAAAACGGCCTGGGACTACCCCAGAAATAAAATTTAGTGAGTGTGGTTGTACTCGCTTTGCTTGCTCTTATATCATTTTCATTGTTTTTGCAAGGATATGATATGTCACTGCTGAAACGGCAAGAAAAATGGCATAGAAAACCTATGCCGTTTCAAAAGGATGAAAAACTGTGGTTTTATCACGAACGGTCATTTGATGCTGTCTTTTTTTATCCAAAGTCATGACGGTTTACGCAGTCGATTTCTATTGATTCAAAAATACAGATAATTTTTTCAATTTTTAAAAAACATTCTTTGTCATTAAGGCTGTCATCTTCAATGACGTTTTTAATTTGTTGCAAAGCTTTGTAGCTTTCAATTTCTATAATTTTCTTATTGTTTATATTCAAATCAGGAAAGGTAATATCAATTTTTTCTTTTTTTAAATATTTATTTTGTATGATTGCTTATATTCCAAAAGCCACTGTACAGGCGGCAATAGGGGAAATCCCGCTTTCACTGGGACTTTCATGCGGTAATATTGTGCTTAACGCGGCTGTACTTTCTATATTGATAACTGCGCCTTTGGGGTCATTTTTAATTGATTTAACATATAAAAGACTTCTTACAAAAAAATAAAACGGAAAGAAAATTTTCTTTCCGTTTTATTTTTAATAATAGTAATGGTTTTTATAAATATTATAAATCAGCTGCGCGCATTCTGCTCTTGTAAGATTATTTTTAGGATTTATATATCCATCATCGGTTCCGCTTATATAATTGTAGTAAAGCGCATCTATTACGGCGGCTTTTGCGTAATCGGAAATATTGTTTATATCCTTATAAACATTGTCCTGATTTAAAATTTCAATCATGTTTTCTATTTCATAAGGATCTGTAAATTCGTAATAATAGTAGCCGCGGATATTTCTCATAATTACTAAAATTGCGTCTTGGCGTATTATGTTGTTATTTGGTTTAAAGGAACAGTCGTCGTAGCCTGCTATAAGGCCCATAGCCGCGCAGGAATATATAGCTTCGCTGTACCACTTATCATAAGGTACGTCGGTAAAATCTTCAACAAAATATACATCGTCAGGGTCGAATGATTTTTTTCTTATATTAAACATCAGCTGGGAAAATTCGGCTCTTGTAATTTTTGCGTTTGGATCAAAAGATGAAGAGGATTTGCCTTTCATATAATTTTTATAAAAACAAAATCTTATTGCTTCTTTTGCCCAGTGATCTTCCGGTATATCAGATAAAGATTCAAAGGAGACAAAGTCGTTTATATCTTTTATGTTTAGATAATCGCGATAGTCTTTTAAGCAATTATATGTATTGGAATCGGTAATACAATATATATTCATATCGTAAAAATTGTTTCCTGTGTAAATTGCTTCCGGGCTAAATTTTGTTTCAGCTCCATTGAATATTATGTAGAATATATCGCTGTTACCAGCGAAAGCTCCTTCTTTTATTGACTTTAAAGATTTAGGGAAAGTAATAAATTCCTTTATATTGCAGACAGCAAAAGCATACTGACCGATAGATTCTATGCTTTCGGGAATAATTAAACAATCATCTAAATTACAGTAAGTGAAAGCGTAATCCCCGATAGAAGTTGCAGAGGAGGGGATTTCGGCTGTGGTAATACCTGACATCATAAATGTATATGCGGGTACGGATTTAAGATTTGCCGGCAAAACTGCTTTTTTTAGATTTGTACAGCCGTAAAAAACTCCTGTTCCAAAGTCTTTTACGCTTTTTGGAATATTTATTTCTTCTAGTGTAACGCAATCTTTAAAGCATTCATTACCGATAGATGTGATATTTTCTGAAAGTTCTATCTTTTCTAAGGTAGCACATTCCTTAAAACATTCATTCCCTATGCTTTCAACTGAATCGGACATATAAACTTCTTTAACAGAGGAGTTATAAAAACAGCTATCTTTTATTGTAGTTACATCTTTGGAAATATTTACTTTTCCAATATGCTGATTATTTGCAAAAGCGTAAGAATTTATTATCAGTGTATTTTCCGGGACAGTGTATTCATAATCAGGCTTGTTTTCGGGGTAAATATATAAAACTGTTTTGTTTTTTGAAAACAAAACACCGTTTTCAGCAGTGAAATTATTGTTTTCTTCATTTACAATAAATTTTTTTAGGTTGGGAAATTTTTTGTAAATAGCGTTTGAATTTAAAACAGTAAAGTTTTTCGGTATTGATATTGTTTCAACAAGCTCTGCCTGTGAAATGTCAGAAATATTAAATTCCGGAGCAAATCCTACAGCGTCTTCTGGTAAGCTGAGAACGGAATTATTAATGTTTTTTATTGATGTTATTTCCATATTTGAATTGTATGAAAATACAGGAGCTGAAGAAACAGCGTTTAAGTTTCCAATAAAAAACATATTCAGGCATAAAGCAATACTCAAAATAAATAAAACAATTCTTTTCATAATTATACCTCTTTAAAATTATAAGTTTTATTTATTATAACAGAAAAATGCTGTTAAGTAAACAGCATTTTATAAACTTTTTATAATATTAAATGAATTATTCTGAATTATTTTTATATGGTATGATTGCGTTTACAGCAAGGGAAACCCCTATTCCTATTAAAGTATCAATAATTCTGTTAATGCCGAACATAAAAGGATTTACATCGTTTCCGTGAGCTATGACAATACTTAAAAAAACCACGCAGGTAATATAGGAGGCAGTAGGCTTTTTAATAAGAATAGTTATATAAATAAGTGGAATTATAAGAATAGAAACAATAAGATATTTTAAAATAAGCATTTCCGTCGGTAATTTAAAATGAAATACGAGAAGTACAAGAACACCCATGATACCACCTATAAAAGTTCCTATGGTTCTGTTTAAAGCAACTTTTATACTGTTTGAAACATCAGGCTGCATACAAAGTATAGCCGCAATAGCAGAATAAAACGGCATTGCATCAGGTCTTGTAAAAGATATTAAAAAACAAATAAAAACTGCGATAGATGATTTTATCATACGCATTCCGATTTTTGGAAGTTTCATAAAAATACCTTTCTAATATATAGTGTTTTTTATTATAACATAAACAGCAAATTAATGAAAGACAGTTTCTTGTTTCTTGTCATGTAAGACACTGTATCAATGTTATTTTAGCGTTGTTTTTTGGCATTCTAAATATTGTTTTTATGTTAAAGTATTTCCTTTATGTCATTGGCGAATGTTAGTGAGGAGTCTCTCCTCATTCATCAATGAGATTCTTCGAGTTTATGCCTTTTAAAGTTACAAAATGAAGAGATTCTTCGTCGTTATTACTCCTCTAAATGACAGGAAGGAATAGATGTTATTGGCAAACGACAATGAGTAATTCTTTTGATCGTATAAGCGATTCTTCTAGGATTCGCCTTTCTGAATGACATAAAAATAGTTTCACCTGAATGACAAAATAGAGGAAATTTTTCGTTGTTATCGCTCCTCAAAATGTGAAAAAGAAAAACTTCTCCAGAATGACAAAAAAGAAAAGTCAATTTTTATTATAACTAAGAAAAAAACTCGGACTTTTTTAAAGTCCGGGTTTTTCCTTCTTTTCATATAAAATATTCTTATTATATTATACCTGAGAAGTATTTTCAACTGAAATATCGTTGTCAGGGGATACTTTAATTTAGGATTTTTCTTTTCCTAAAAATTCAGGAAGAGCCATTCCTGCCATGCCGAACATTTCATTCATGGGAGGAATTGATTTCATCATACTTGACAAAAAGTTTGATGTTGTAGAGCTTCCGTCTTTTCCGTTCATTCCGTCCCAAACAGTAACCTTATCTATTTTAAGGTTCTTAACAGCCTCAACCTGAATTTTAACCAAATCTTCAAGTTTGTCGGCAATCATAAGCTGAGCAGCTTTATCTGCGTTGCCTCCGGCAGCTTTTACTATATCTGCCAGACCTTTAGCCTGTTTTGTAAGAATTTCTTCCATACCTTTAGCCTGCGCCTGCATTTTTGCATAAATAGCGTCCGCTTCACCTTTAGCCTGTCGTCTTGTCTGTTCTGCAACAGCTTCTGCTTCAAGCTCTTTTTTCTTCTTTTCTATTTCTGCTTTAACGATAACATCGGCTTCCATAGTGGCTTTTTCTCTTTCGGCACGGGCAGTTTCAGCTTTTTGTTCTGCTGCATAAGCTTCTTCAAGGGCCATAGCTGCTTGTATTTTTTCAGCCTGTGTAGCTCTTCTTAATGCTTCTGCTTCTTTTTCACGGCGTTCTGCATTTGACTGAGCTATGTGAGCCTGCGCTTCGTTTTCACCTTTAATAGCTTCGGAGTTTGCCATTGAGACCTGAATTCTTTGGTCTCTTTTAGCATTTGCTTCACCTATAGAACCGCCTCTGTCAGCTTCTGCAACGGAAATTTTTGCGTCGTTTATAGCTTTTGCGGCAGCTTCTTTACCGAGAGCCTGAATATATCCTGATTCATCGTTTATGTCGGTTACGTTAACGTTTATAAGTCTTAAACCGATTTTTTTAAGTTCTGTTTCCACATTGGATGAAACAGCTTCAAGAAATTTATCTCTGTCAGTATTGATTTCTTCAATGTCCATTGTTGCAATTACAAGACGAAGCTGACCGAAAATAATATCCTTTGCAAGTTCCTGAATTTCATCAAGCTTTAACCCAAGCATTCTTTCCGCAGCATTTTGCATAACAGCAGGCTCGGTAGAGATACCTACGGTAAATCTTGAAGGAACATCTATACGGATATTTTGTCTTGAAAGGGCATTTTTTAAATCAACGCTTATTGAAAGCGGCGTAAGGTCAAGATACTCATACGCCTGAATAACCGGCATTACAAATGCCGCCCCGCCGTGAATGCATTTTGCGCTTTTTTGACTGCCGTCTTTGTTGGAACCTACTTTACCGTAGATTACCATGATTTTGTCGGAAGGACATCTTCTGTATCTTGATAAAATTACTATAAAAGTAGTAAGAATAAGAAGTCCCAATACGACTAAAAGAATTACAAGTGCTGAATCTCCCATAAAATCCACCTCTAAAAATTATTTTTGTTTTGTTACTTTAAGTATTCCGTCATCGGTTACTCCGATAATGCTTACAAACATTCCGGTGGTAAGATCACAGTTTTCATCTGTTAAAGCATCAAGTTCACATAGTTTTCCCTGAACTGTAACAGTAACCTTTCCGGTTCCGATTCCTTTCTTTGGAACTCTTATATAAACTTTACCGGATTTTCCTATGCATTCGTTTAGATTCATAGTACCGTTATATTGAAGTTTCATAGCTGATTTCATCATAAATGCTATACCTATAAGTGCTAATGCGCCAAGTATGAATGCAATTATTCCGGAAAGTATAGGATGAAGTCCTAAATTTATCATAACCACTCCGGACCATCCGCCAACCGTAAAAAATGCTACAATACCTCTGATGGAAAAAAGAGCAAGACCGCCGTCGCCGCTTTCTGATATATCCATATCGTTTGAAGACATATCGTGTACATCAAAATCATGATCGGAAATACCGTCTCCTATACCAAATAACAGAAGTATAGATTGTACTACAAGTATAACTGTCGCAGGAATTGCCACCCCTGCAAAAATTTGCTGGATTGATGTTAAAGAGTTCCACCACTCTCCCATAAATATACCTCCTTTCAGTTTTTAATTTCAGACAGCATTTCTTCTGCTTTTTTCTTATAAAAAACTGCAATATATGAATTTATTATAATTTTTAAAGCAAAAGTAAGACGTTTTTTTGCGCCCGGTATAATTTCTTTATATTCGCAAATTACCTCTCCTATGCAGTCTTCAATAATCTTTTCACTGTTAAAATCTTTTACCTGATTTTTCAGTTTGTCGATTATTTTGCAAATATAATCGAATAACTGACTTTCACAAATTATATCATCGTCACGGCAATATAAATTTCCGTTTATATAATGAAGTAAAAAATCTATATTCTCAAGTTTCATAGTATTTCTGAGAACATTTATTATAATAATTCTTGAAACCTGGTCAATATTATATTTTTTATTTACGGGACGGGATACCCAGCCTCTGTTTATCCAGTTTTGCAGTGCTGAGGAATCTATTCCTGTTATTTCTCTTACTTGAGAAAGCATAAGACCTGATGTTACATTGAATATTCCGTTTAAAAATTCAAGTCCTGTAGGGCCGCCTTTTTGGCGTTCTATTACAGTTCCGTAAATATATTCTTTTGACATTTTTATTCCTCCTTTCGTATGTTGGAATAATAATATCATACATTCAGATGAATGTCAATAACATTTTTATGAATTTTTAAAATATTTTTTTGAATATATTAAAAATATATTTGAGTTGCTATATATAGTAAATAGTTTATGTCATTTTATTTTGATTATAAGCAGAGCAATTTTTGTTAATAGATTTTTCATTACGGAAATACTTTAAGCGTTATTGTGATTAAGGCTGAAAAATATTATGTATTTAAAAATTAGTATAAAAAATTTTTTCATTTTCGATAATTTTCTTTGAATATTATTTCTTATAATGATAAAAACGATGAGATTATATCTCATCGTTTTTATCAGTCTATTAAATTTTTTCTATCCGCTTGTGCAGATTTATAATCATCAGGAGAGCATATAACAAATGCATTGGGAAGCCATCTTTCACCGATTGGACCGCAGGGCTTTGTAATTAATTCGCCGTCAAGATGCATTGAAGAAGAAGAGCCGCCGTCAAGATTTGCAGCGTTATAAGCTCCATAATCCTCCATTATTTTTTGAAGTTGACTCATTTTAAGACCTATACTATATCCAGGCTGACGACCGTCAATCACAAGAAAAAGTACGGTGCCGTCTTTACGTTGTCCGATTGCGGTACGAGGCGCAATTCCCCAGCCGCCGTCACCTTTAATAGTTGCGCTTTCACCATTTACAATTAAAAAGGGGCCGAAATCTACTCCGTTTACAATTCCCTGATCAAGTATTTGCTGTTTTGTAAATTTCCCAAGAACAAGGACGCCGTCTTCATTAAAACCTATAATATTATGGGTTTTTGAAGTTCCTTCATAAATTATTTTGCCGTCCTGAACTATAATTCCTACAGGAGTGCCGCCTTTTCCGTGTCCTCCGGGGTCAACAAAACCTGAAGCGTTTATTGCTGCGATGGCATTGTAATCATCAACTATATTAACAAGTTTTTGTCCCATTGTGCCGAATTTGTTTGAAATACCGATATGAATCCAGGAAGGATTGGATATTTCTAGCATATATCCGTAGTATCCGTTTCCTTTTACGGTATGTTTTTTTATAGTGGGCTTGCCTTTGTTTTTTATTGTTATTTCTCCGGAATTTGTTGATTCTCCGGATTCGATTACTACATTGTTGGCTAAAACATCATTTATAGTATTTTCATCGTAAAACATAGTTGCAAGATATTTATGATTCATGGTAGTCATAGCGGTTGTTATCCAAAGTTCGCGAAATCCGGGCCAAGGGCCGTAAAGAAGAAATACAACTACAATAGCTATGCTTAAAAATGTGATAGTAAATGAAGAAAAAAAGGTTTTCCAGGAAAATCTTTTTTTGACAGCTTTTTTTGCCATTTTCGGCCCCCCTTTTCATTTTCATAAATCTTCTTTATTTTAACACTTTTTTTTGTTATACACAATATAAAAAATAAAAATTAACAAAGAGGACATAGTTATATAAAAATATTATAATATTATAGAAAATGTGATATAATATTAACATCATACAAAAGGAGGAATAATTTATGGTACAGCAGATAAAAACATCTGAATTTGATGAAAAGGTTTTAAAAAATGAAAAAACGGTTATTGTAGATTTTTTTGCAACGTGGTGCGGGCCTTGTAAGATGCAGGCTCCTGTATTGGAGGAATTTTCTGAAAAAGCTGATTATGTAGAGATATATAAGGT
>CAKTDK010000021.1 GCA_934541205.1 uncultured Eubacteriales bacterium | reverse complement strand
ATTCTGAGAATGAGACAAAAAGAACTGAAGCATTATTTGTCCGGCCATCTCAAAAAAGAAGGCTATGAAGTAATCAGCAAAAAAGGATTTCTTTATGCAAAAGGAGATACTCCTGTTCTGCTGGTAGCTCACCTTGACACTGTGCATCAGCAACTGCCAAGTATTATCTGCCGTTCTGATGACGGGCGTTATCTGATGTCCCCGCAGGGGATCGGCGGTGACGACCGGTGCGGCGTTTATATGATTCTGCAAATCATAAATGAGGTACGCTGCCATGTGCTCTTTTGCGAAGACGAGGAAACCGGCGGCAACGGAGCGCGGGCATTTGCCGGAAGCGGTATCCAAATAGATGTGAATTACATCGTGGAAATGGACCGTCGTGGTAATAACGACGCCGTATTTTACGATTGCAGCAATCCGGAATTTACCGAATTCGTCTGCGCTTTCGGTTTTCAGGAAAGAATGGGATCCTTCAGCGATATTTCTGTAATTGCACCGTATCTGAAGACTGCCGCTGTAAATATCAGCGCCGGCTATTATAACGAGCATCGTTTGAATGAAGTCATTGATACTTTTGCTATGCAGAACAATGTCGGGCGTATCATTCAAATGGCGCTGACACAGACGGAAAAATTCCCGTATATGAAACGGCAGTTTAGCTACCGTCAGCAGACTTTATTTGATATGGGATTTGACGACAGAGGAAAAGAAAAGCTCCTGATGGAGCTCCCACAAAACGCCAGACTGATGATGAACGGGTATGAGATCATTCCTTCCTGTAACTATCTTATAGATAGAGACGGGAATGTATATGTCAGCGTCCCCGAACTTGACGCTGCCGTTTTGTCGGAAAATTCCGTTGCCTGTGATGAAAACGGAGAACTTTTATGCTTTTCCGTGTTTGACGCCAGACGGATGAAAGTCATCACTATGGAGTCGGCAATGGAACAGTTGGAAATGGGTATAGGCTGAAGCTCAAATCAGCCTGAGGTTAAATGAAAAAGGGGTGCCGAGAAAAACGGCATCCCTTTTTTTCTGAAATCTGTTGAAATAACACGCATTAAAGTCGTATTAGATAAGTATAACGATAAAAAAAGGAGATTTTACTATGTTAATCAGTATTGACCACGGTAATAAACAAATTAAAACCAACCGGCGCACCTTTGTGGCGGGGCTTCACGAGAGCGATACCAGACCGCCTTTCGGACAAAACATCCTGCACTACAACGGCAAATATTACACCTTATCCGAGCAGCGTATTCCGTATATGAGAGATAAAACGGTTGACGAACGGTATTTCATCCTCACACTGTTTGCTGTCGCTTTTGAGCTTGCCGGCACAAACTATGCTTCGGATGAAGTTGCAGATGTGCAGCTTGCCATCGGCCTTCCCCCTGCTCATTATGGTGCACAGTATGAGCGTTTTGAAAGCTATTTTCTGAATCGCGGTATTGTTGATTTTTCAATGGATGAAAAGCCGTATTCGGTTTATATCAGCAAAGCAGTGTGTTTTCCGCAGGCGTATGCCGCTATTATGCCAATTTATCAGCGTATCCGTCAGTACTCGAAGGTAGCGGTGTTGGATATCGGAGGTTTCACGGCAGATTACCTTATTGTAAAAAACGGTGAAGCGGATCTTTCTGTCTGCGATTCTCTGGATAACGGAATTATTACTCTCTATAACAGGATCAAATCCAAGGTAAACGCTGATTATGACATGCTGCTTGACGAATCGGATATTGACGCAATTCTGAAAGAACTCCCTGTCGATTATGATGAAAATATCATTCATATTGTAAATGAGCAGGCTCAGGATTTCATCATAGATTTGTTCGGAAAGCTGCGTGAGCGGATGATCGATCTGCGTTCCGGCAAGGCAGTGTTTGTCGGCGGCGGATCAATCTTACTCAAACAGCAAATCGAGGCTTCCGGAAAGGTCAGCTTGCCGATTTTCGTTGATGAAATATCCGCCAATACAAAGGGTTATGAATTATTGTTCAAAGCCGCCTGTATGGGGTGATGTGAATGGCGAAGAAGGATTTATATAAATTTACAATACAATTCAGTGAGGGGGATCCGCTTCATCAGCAGACAGCGGCGATTCTCAATCAGCAGGGACGGCGGAAGGCTCAATTTCTGATAAATGCGGTTATGCATTACTTACATTGTAAAGAAGCACCGGATATCCCACAGCCTGCACAGGTTGATGTTGATGCAATCGAAGCGATTGTCCGACGCATCATGGAAGAAGCAAAGGAAAAACCTCTTGCAAACAGTGGTGAGAGCTCTATGCAAGTAAAAAGAACAGTAAAGTCTGAGCAGATAGATTTCGGGGATGCTGCCGAGCTCCTTGGTGAGGACGGTCTGAAAGCCATAGCCAACACTATGGCGCAGTTCAGGAAAATTTAATTAGGTTACTGGGAGGTTGATATTGCTCTGTATATAGATTTATTGATATGAAAAACGCAAAAAAGAGATATGGATCTTACCGCAGTTTCCATATCTCTTTTGTAATTTCACTATTCCATTAAATTTTTCGTCTTGCATGGTTTTTAATTGCTTCAAAGGATTTATCACTGATATCGTGTTCTATTTTACAGGCATCTGCCGCAGCAGTTTCCTGATCCACTCCCAGTTGAATTAAAAATTCTGTCAACAGCGTGTGACGTTCATATATTTTAGTTGCAATTTGCTCTCCCAGATCAGTCAAATGTAAATAGCCATCTGGATCTACCGTAATATATCCGCCCTGTTTTAAAAGCCCGACAGCTCTGCTGACGCTTGGTTTAGAAAAATTCATATATTCTGCTACATCCAATGAACGGACATCATTTGTTTTTTTAGTGAGGATATAGATGGTTTCTAAGTACATTTCTCCTGATTCTTGTAAATGCATAATAAAAACTCCTTTTATTAAGTCAATATATTATAACTTAAAATCGTAAAATAGTCAACTTTCGAATATATGATACATCATTCAGAAAAAAATATTTAATAATTTTTTTAAAATACTATTGACAGAATAAAAAAAGAAGAGTATACTGTCACTAGGTTAGCGATCGCTAACCTTGTTTAACCTAATTTAGTTAGCTTTCACTAATAACATAACGTTGTTTTATTCGGATGATAGGAGTGGGATTTAAGATGACCTTAAGAGAAGCGGTCGAAGGAACCGAATATATCATAAAAGAAATTGAAACCGATGATGAAGAGATGGATGCCTTTTTGTTTTCTCTGGGATGTTATACAGGTGAATCAATTACCGTTGTGTCTCATCTCAAAGGCGGATGTGTCGTTTCCATCAAAGATGGCAGATATAACATTGATTATCAGCTTGCAGACGCTATCATTATTTGATAGCGTCTGTGGTGGGAATATATTTTTTTGTTTGTTGGTTAGCGTATGCTAATTATACATAGAAATTATGAAAAAACTGAGGAGGAAGCGCTATGAGAATTGCGTTGACAGGTAACCCAAACTCGGGAAAAACCACCATGTATAACGCGCTGACAGGCCGAAATGAAAAAGTCGGAAACTGGGCCGGCGTTACAGTGGAAAAGAAAGAGTACCCGATTAAAAAAAGCTATTATGCAGGGGGAGAACAGCTGATTGCTGTCGATTTGCCGGGTGCATATTCCATGTCCCCGTTCACCAGTGAGGAAAGCATCACAAGTTCTTATGTCAAAAAAGAGAATCCCGATGTCATCATTAATATTGTGGATTCCACCAACTTGAGCAGAAGTCTGTTTTTTACCACACAACTTTTGGAACTGGGGATTCCGGTTGTGGTAGCGCTGAACAAAAGCGATGTCAATAAAAAGAAAGAAACTAAAATTGACGCTGAGAAGCTTTCCGAAAAGCTTGGTTGTCCGGTTGTGGAAACAGTATCGACTTCAGCGGAGGGATTGAAATCGGTAATTACGCAGGCGGCAGCTCGGGTCGGTACTGATCAAACGGCTCCTTTCCATCAGGAAAATATTGATTTGACCGATAAAAATGCGGTAGAGGCTGCAGACCGTAAGCGTTTTGATTTTGTCAACAGTATTGTGAAAGAAGTAGAAACCCGTAAGGTCTTAACAAAGGATAAGAACCTGAATGATAAAATTGATAAGGTTTTGACCAACAAATGGCTGGGTATTCCGATTTTTGCGGTGGTCATGTTCCTGGTGTTTGAAATTTCCCAGACCTACCTCGGCACCTGGATTGCTGAAGGGGTAGAACTGCCGAACGGCACCTTTATTCCGGGACTGGTCCCCCTGCTTGAAATGTTCCAGGGCTGGGTCGGCGGCCTGATGGAAGGAGCGAATCCGCTTCTTTCCGCACTGTTGGTAGACGGCGTGATCGGCGGCGTGATCGCCGTTGTAGGATTCCTGCCGCTGGTTATGGTAATGTACTTCCTGATCGCTATTTTGGAGGACTGCGGATATATGTCCCGTGTGGCAGTAGTACTTGATCCGATCTTCAAAAAAGTCGGCCTTTCCGGTAAATCCGTTATCCCGTTTGTTATCACTATCGGCTGTGCGGTTCCGGGCATTATGGCAAGCCGTACCATCCGAAATGACCGTGAACGCAGAGCAACTGCGATGCTGGCTCCGTTTATGCCGTGCGGTGCGAAGATCCCGGTCATCGCTTTGTTTGCCGGCGCGTTTTTTGACAATGCAGGCTGGGTAAGCGCAACGATGTACCTGTCCGGTATTGTGCTGATTTTCCTCGGAGCTCTGCTGGTCAACAAAATTGCAGGCTACAAAAATAGAAAATCCTTCTTTATCATTGAGTTGCCGGAATACAAAGCACCGTCTCTCTGGTTTGCATTCAAGGCAATGTGCAGCCGCGGCTGGGCGTATATTGTGAAAGCAGCGACCATCATCTTGCTGTGCAACACAGCGGTGCAGATCATGCAGACATTTAACTGGAGCTTCGGCGTTGCAGAAACATCTGATTCTTCAATCCTCGCTTCTATCGCCGCTCCGTTTGCCTATCTGCTCGTTCCGATTGTAGGTGTTCTTTCATGGCAGCTGGCAGCAGCGGCTGTTACCGGATTTATCGCTAAGGAAAACGTCGTAGGTACACTGGCTGTTTGCTTTGTGGGGCTGGAAAACCTGATCGATGCCGATGAACTCGCTTTGATCGAAGGTGCAGGCGCAGAGGCGGCAAGCATTATCGCCATCACCAAAGTTGCAGCGCTGGCTTACCTGATGTTTAACCTTTACACACCGCCTTGCTTTGCGGCGATCGGTGCGATGAACTCCGAAATGAAGAGCAGCAAATGGGTTTGGGGCGCAATTGGTTTACAGCTGGGCGTCGGCTATACCGTAGGCTATGCGGTTTACACCATTGGAACTCTTATCACTGCTCCGGAAACCTTGAATGTCGGTGCAGCTCTTGCAGGACTTGCAGCAGTGGCTGTGTTTGCGGCTGTTATCATCGGTTTGATCCGCAATACCAATAAAAAGCTGAAAACAGAATATGCTTTGAATAATGCAGGCAAAGCGTATGCTGCAAACAAATCATAATGAAAAATTTGATTATCATTTTGATCCTTGCGGTGATTGTAGGAGCCATTCTGGTTTATCTGTATAAAGCAAAGAAACGCGGCGAAAGCTGTATTGGCTGTCCTTATGCAAAACAGTGTGCTTCTAAAGGAAAATGCGATCATCGGGAAAAGGATCGCAATCAATAAAAGCAAATGATGCGGGGGGGCGGACATAGAACCGCGCCCCGCATTTGCTTTTAAATGCTAGGAGAGCTGTGTATGAAAAAGTATGCGGAATTAACTGCTTCTCAGATACGATATTTGATTGTGATAAAGAGATTATATGAGAGACAGGGAAGTGTGCGCGGAGCAGATATTGCCAAGGAACTAAAACTTTCGAAAGCTAGTGTGCATCGTATGATGGATTTTTTTGAACAGGTGCAGTATGTAAAGAGAGATTGTGGTAAACATATTGTACTCACTGATGATGGAATGGGAAAGGCTTTGGAATATGAAAAGTACAGTATGGAATTGAATAAACGATTATTTCATTCAAAGCTATGTGACAGCATAGAAGAAACGGCAATTTGTTCTTTTTTAGCAAGCTTGTCTGAAGAAAAACTTGCCTGTCTCTTTCCAAAGGAATCAGGATTTTAAAAGATGGATAGGTTTAATCATTTACACTATTCTAACACAACCGGATATGATGTTTTTCCGGGAATCCGGCTGTTTTATCATAATATTCATGCAAAGGAATCCTCGCTGGGGATTTGTCAAACTGCAAGTAAAGATTTTTTAGAGATTATCCATTGCCGTGAAGGAAGAATGGAATGTAAAGCCGGAGATCATTATTATTATGTTTCCCCCGGTGACCTGCTGATTACACAGGAAATTCCGTTGACTGATGTGATGTATTTCCCGTTAGAACACTATCATGGTATTACGATTCATATTGATGTGGATCAAGCTCCGAAATGCTTGTCTTGCTTTTTGGAAGATGTTTCGGTACAGCCCGAAAGAATAAAACAAAAATTCAGCGGCTTTCAACCATGCTTTATCACCCGTTCAAATGCTTCCGTTGAACACATTTTTGCAGAGTTATATACCGTTCCGCAGGATATCAGGCTGCCTTATTTTAAAATTAAAATTTTGGAACTGATGCTTTTTTTAAGTGTGTTCCATTTAGAAAGTGATGAGCTTTTGTGTCAAGGGGTTTCTCCCTATCAAGTGAAACTCGCCAAAGAGGTTTGTGAATACCTTACTGCGAATATGGATGAAAGAATTACCTTGGATGAAGTTTCCTCATATTTTGAGATTTCTTCGACAAAAATCAAGAACGCATTCAAACAGGTATACGGGATTCCGTTTTATGCCTTTTTGAAAGCGCATAAAATGGAATCGGCAGCATATATGCTGGAACATACTGAGGAAAGTGTGATTGAAATTGCGAGTAAGCATGGATATGAAAATGCAAGCAAATTTGCAAGTGCTTTTAAATCAGCAAAGGGACTCTCTCCGGTAAAATACAGATCTGTCTGCAAAAGAAGAAATATATCGGATACAGCTTCAATTTGAGGAGGTTATATGATGGAAAATATAATTGTTATTGTGCTGTTAGTAATCATTGTGTTGTTTGCGCTGCGTGCAACAATCAAGCGATTGAAAGGTAAAGGCGGGTGCTGTTCTGGAGGCGGCTACAAGCCGAAGAAGAAAAAGCTGAAAACGGTGATTGAGAAAAAAACATTTTATGTAAAAGGTATGCACTGCGAGCACTGTAAAAACCGAGTTGAAGAGGCTGTTGACTGTATTGCGGGAGTTTCTGCAACGGTAAACCTGAAAAAGAATCAGGTTTTGGTGGAGTATGAAACTCCGGTAGATGACACTTCCATCATAAATCAGATAGAAAAACTAGGTTATGTAGTGATGTCTGTTTTATAAAGTTTTGGTCGGTTTGGATTATATACAACCTTTTTGGAGCAGAAAGTGGCGGTTTAATTTGCTACTATATTGACAACACCGCAGGAGCGGTGAAAAAATATCTTTCAGTTAGCTTTAGCTAACCAAATAAGAGGTGAATGGTGTGAGCGTGGTCATTGTGGGCGGAAATGAATGTATGGTTCGCCGTTATAAGGAAATCTGTGATGAGTATCATTGTAAATCCAAGGTTTTCCCAAAAACGGACGGAGCCCTGAAAGGAATAGGATCACCTGATTTATTGGTGCTGTTTACAGGAACTGTTTCTCACAAAATGGTTCGCTCTACCTTGAATGAAACAAAGGGGAAAGATATTAAGATTGTGCGCTGTCACACCAGTTCAGCTTCGGCCTTGCGCAGCATTTTAAATAAACATGCGTAAAAAGGAGGAGATTCCTTGCCTGACGAAATGATTATCAGACATTGTGCTCCGACCCTTGCCGGAATGAAAACAGGTAATATGTTTACTTATCATTTTAAGGATTCATCGGAACTGCGAGAGGCGATACGCAGATTGAATACTTTACTCAAAGGAAAAGGAATTCGTGTTCTGCCGCTGAGGTATCAGAAGAATTGCGCGTTGATTTATTTGTACAGACCGTCAAAGCTTTCAAAAGACCTGGAAAATGATGTGGCGCGTACGATTCTGACAGAGTGCGGGTATTGTGTTAATTCTCCGAAGTGCTTGATTCGAAATTTAATTGCAAGACTAAATTCCTGTGCGGATTTTCCTCATGAAATTGGATTGTTTTTGGGATATCCTCCGGAAGATGTTTTGGGATTTATTCAAAATCAAGCCCGCAGTTACAAATGTGTAGGATGCTGGAAAGTGTATGGCGATGAGGAAAAAGCGAAAAAAACCTTTGAGCAATATAAAAAATGCACTAATACATATTGTCGGTGTTATATGCAGGGAAAGTCTATTGAACGGCTCACGGTAGCTGTTTGACTAATATAAGAAAGGTTGAAAATTTTATGAGTAAAATTGCAGTGGTTTATTGGAGCGGTACAGGAAACACAGAAGCAATGGCGCAGGCTGTTGTGTCGGGAGCTAAAGAAAAAGGCGCAGAAGCAGTGATGTTTACAGCTTCAGAATTTGATGCTTCCATGATGGATCAGTTTGATGCCGTTGCGTTCGGCTGCCCTTCAATGGGAGCAGAAGAACTGGAGGAGAGCGAATTCGCTCCTATGTTTTCTGCATGCGAGAGCAAATTATCAGGTAAAAAAATTGCCTTGTTTGGCTCATACGGCTGGGGAGACGGCGAATGGATGCGCAATTGGGAAGAAACCTGTACTTCAGATGGTGCTGTTTTAGCTTGCGGTAGCGTTATCTGTAATGAAGCGCCTGACGATGCAGCCGTTGCTGAATGCAATGCACTGGGTGCAGCTTTGGCATAATTAGATAATCACATTTTGCAGAGGGCGTAAGTATGCCCTCTGCATATTTTGCTGTAATAAATTGGTATAACAGGAAGGGAGGGAACATGATGAGCGAATCATTAAAAAAGGCTGTTTTGACAAAATCAGGGTGCGATTTTAATATCGACGGAATGAAATTGTTTCGCTTTCATGTTTCTTCTTATGCCGATTGCTTTTATACTAATAAATTGCCGGATTCATCTGGAAAATATTTGAGTTTTATCCTGTGCTCTACTGGTAAAATAAGAATTCGGTTATTGAACGGGCAGAGCATTTATGCTCGTCAGCAGGAAATTGTCTGCGTCTCTGAAAAAGTTTGCGTTTTCTTATCTGACACAGAGAAAGAAACATCGGGATTTCTTTTGACCGTGGAAATTCCAAAAATTCCAAATAGTCTTTGGGCTATAACCAAAATAATTGGGAATTGGAATTTGGATATTCATTTAGCTTTACAGTATGCAGAGCAAATGAACGGAGGGTTTCTGATAAAAGGAAATCCGTGGGTGTTTTCACTGTTTTCCGTTTTAAATATTCTGGATGATACAGAACAGGATTGCTATTGTGCGTGGAAATGCATTGAGCTGTTATATTTGCTGAGTCAAAAAATGATACAAGTACAACAGGTAGAAATGTTACAAAAAAACGGCTCAGTCCATGATCGTTTAAGGAGCGTTTGTTCCTATATGGAGCTCCATTTAGATGAAAAAATGACAATTGACAGTTTATGTCGCCGGTTTTATCTATCCCCTACTACCTTCAAAAAATATTTCCGCAGTGTCTATGATCAGCCTGTCCATAACTGGCTGCTGCAAAAACGAATGGAAAAAGCGGCTGAGCTTCTTTGTTATACCTCTATGACAGTTCTTGAAATTGCACAGGCTGTCGGGTACTCCAGTTTGAGTCAATTCAATGTAGTTTTTAAAAAATGTTATACCTGTACACCGAGACAATATCGAAATAGGTCTGATTCCATTGGTTTTTGTCCGATTCCAAAAGAATAATTTATTCAAAGTTGTTATAATATTTGAATAAAATCTATGAAGGAGGGATCAGGTTGAAACAGCACCGTTTTTGGGCGTGGGGAGCCGTGATCTGCCTGCTCATGGTAATGATTACAGGGTACAAACAAAAATAGCGGAAAGGAAGATGATATATGAGCTTGTACAGTAAATTAGCTCTTTTTGCAGGAGGCGTGCTTTTTGGCTCAGTTGGAATTAAACTGCTTTCCAGCAAAGATGCAAAAAAGGCATATGTTCACGCAACAGCCGCAGGACTGCGTATGAAAGATTATGTCATGGAAACTGTTACAACGGTACAGGAAAACGCATCGGACATTTTAGCTTCTGCCAAAGATCTGAATGAAGAAAGAGCTGCGAAAGAAGTGGAAGAAGCGGCAGCCGCACAACTTGAAAGTTCTGAGGAAGAGTAACAGAAAAGAGCCGTTGATACGGCTCTTTTTTTATGAAGGAGAGGCCACAAATGAAAGCAATCATTTTGCATGAAAGCAAAGGGCGTATCCGTTTTCGAATCGGTCAGAAAAAAATGACTTTGCAGGAAGCAGATGTGCTGGAAAATTGGTTTCAAAAGAAATCATGGATAACACAAGTAATCGTTCATGAACGCACCGGGTGTGTGATTCTGCAATACTCCGGATCACGAAAGGAAGTGCTGGCGGCGATCCGTAAGTTCGACTGGCAGGAAGCACAATCACAAATCACACTGCCACTGCACAGCAGTCGTGAATTAAACCGTAAATTTCAAGAGAAACTGGTCGGAAAAGTGGTACTTAAAGCAGCTTCTATGCTGTTTTTGCCGAAACCGCTGCGCATTGCACGTATTGTATGGCATATGCTCCCTTTTTTAAAAAGGGGAATCCGATGCATTTTGAGAGGAAAACTGAAGGTGGATGTGCTGGATGCACTGTCCATAGGGATTTCAGTATTTCGAAAAGATTTCGGGACAGCGGGAACCGTCATGTTCCTGTTGGAACTGGGCGAACTGTTGGAAGAATGGACAAGGAAAAAGTCTATGGAGGATTTAGCGCGGTGTATGGCTCTGAATGTGGATCGAGTATGGCTGAAAACAGCAGAATCGGAAGTTCTTACAGCGGTGTCGGATATACAACAGGGAGATAAAATCGTAATTCGTGCCGGAAGTTTGATTCCCATGGATGGTATCTTATCTGAGGGGGAAGTGACAGTCAACCAAGCTTCCTTGACCGGAGAATCTGTGCCGGTCGTAAAGCACCAGGGAAGTACTGTCTATGCCGGTACTGTTGTAGAAGAGGGCGAGTGCATACTGGAAGTAAAACAGGTGATGGGCTCGAGCCGATATGATCAAATTGTAACCATGATCGAAAAATCCGAACAGATGAAATCGGCGGTCGAAAGCAAAGCGGCTAACCTTGCAGATAAATTGGTTCCGTATACCTTTATCGGAAGTATATTGAGCTTTCTGCTGACACGCAATATTCTGCGAGCTTTATCAGTGCTCATGGTGGATTTTTCCTGTGCGTTAAAATTTTCCATGCCGCTGGCGGTACTTTCTGCAATGCGCGAAGCCGGAAAAGAACATATTACTGTAAAAGGCGGTAAGTTCTTAGAAGCGGTGGCAGCTGCGGACACTATCGTATTTGATAAAACAGGCACAATGACACACGCGTGTCCGAAGGTTGCGCAGATTATCACTTTCGGAGAACGGAAAGAATCGGATATGCTGCGTCTTGCGGCTTGTTTGGAGGAACATTTCCCGCATTCTATTGCAAATGCTGTAGTACAAGAAGCGCAGTGCAGAGGGTTATCACATGAGGAACTGCATTCCAAAGTGGAATATTTGGTGGCTCATGGGATTGCCAGCACAGTGAATGAAGAGAAGGTATTGATCGGAAGCGCTCACTTTATTTTTGAAGATGAGGGGGTAACTATTCCGCTGAATGAACAGGAGCGATTTGATCATCTTCCCGAAGAATATTCTCATTTATATTTGGCGATCGGCGGAGAGCTTGCGGCGGTGATCTGTATTTCCGATCCGCTGCGCAGTGAAGCCAAAGAAGTGTTGACAGCACTACGTGCATTGGGGATTGAAAAAACAGTTATGCTGACAGGTGACAGCTATCGAACCGCTTCTGCGGTTGCAAACCGTTTAAGAGTGGATACATTCTGTGCAGAAGTTCTTCCTGCGGATAAAGCAAAATTTGTGGCCGATTTGCGCAGAGAAGGACATGTTGTTTTGATGGTTGGAGACGGAATTAACGATTCCCCTGCCCTGTCAGAAGCGGATGCCGGAATTGCGATCAGCGACGGCGCAGCAATTGCCAGAGAAATCTCTGATATTACCATTTCGGCAGAAAGCCTTTGGGAGCTTGTCAAGCTGCGTGAGATTGCAATGGCTTTGATGGAGAGGATTCGCTCAAATTATCGGTTTGTCATCGGATTTAACGGAACATTGATAGGTTTGGGATTGGCGGGATTTCTGTCTCCTGCCGCATCGGCAGCACTGCACAATCTCTCTACGCTTGGCATCAGTTTGCGGAGTATGAGTGCTCTGCCACAGCCAAAACAGAAGCAGGATTGCTGTTAACAAAGAACAAGAATGGGAAACCACACTAAACTGTGGTTTCCCATTCTATCGTTACAAATCATCTAAAACAGCCTGAAGAATTTATTTCTGTTTCCATTTTAAAAGCAAAGCTGAGTTTAAGATGACAACCACAGAGCCTGCATTATGAACCAAAGCGCCGATCACCGGACCGAGAAAGCCTGTAATCGCAAGAATGATCGCAAGCAAATTCAGCCCCATTGAAAAGGTGAGATTTAATTTGATAGTAGTCATCATTCTTTTGGAAAGTGTCAGTAAATGAGGCAATTCCTTGATCTCATCATCCACAAGCGCAATATCGGCGGCATCCACGGTAATATCACTTCCGATACCACCCATCGCAATACCGATATTTGCTTTTTTGAGCGCCGGCGCATCATTGATGCCATCACCTATCATACAGACAATATCGCCGTTTTTCTGATAGGCGTCGATGTAGTTCAGTTTATCTTCAGGCAGACAATTTGCATGAACTTTGTGAATGTTAAGCGACTCTGCGATAGTATCTGCGGTTTTTTGATGATCGCCGGTCAGGAGAACCGGTTCAATACCGTTTTTTCTGAGAGATTCAATCATTTGTTTGCTTTCTTCCCTCAAGGTATCGGATAAAACGATGAACCCGGCAAGCATATTTTCTACGGCGATATAAATGACCGTATTCCCTTGATTGATATATTTTCCGGCATTTTCAGCAAGTGTTTTAGATAAACATGTTTCCCTGAGTAGTTTGAGGTTTCCGGCTCGAATCACTTTACCATCAACAAGCGCAGTCACACCTTCGCCCGGAATCATTTTAAAATCACTGCATTCCTTTGGCTTTTTCTCATAACATTTGACAATCGCTTTGCCCAAAGGATGTTCGCTCATCTGTTCAGCCGCAGCGGCAAAATCATATATCTCATCCTCACTGTAATCGGAGATAGATTTTACAGCGGTTACAGTAGGTGTTCCGTATGTAAGTGTACCCGTTTTATCAAAGGTTACTTTAGACACTTTTGAAAGTCTTTCCAGTGCATCGCCCTCCCGCACTAAAAAACCGTGCTTTGTAGCATTTCCAATTGCCGCCATGATAGCGGTGGGAGTTGCAAGAACCAATGCGCACGGGCAGAATACAACCAGAATGGTTACTGCACGGATGATCTCTCCGGAAATTGCCCAGGTAAGTGCTGCGGCAGATAGAGCAATCACAACAATCCAAGTTGCCCAGCGGTCTGCAAGACCGACAATTTTTGCTTTTCCGGCATCGGCTGATTGTACCAGTTTGATCATCCTTTGGATAGAGCTGTTCTCTCCGACCTTAGTCGCTTTCATTTCAAATGCGCCAAACTGATTTACTGTTCCACTGGAAACTTCATCTCCCACCGTTTTATCAACAGGAAGGGATTCTCCCGTCATCACCGCCTGATTGACAGATGTTTGTCCCGAAATGATCACACCGTCTACCGGAACTGTTTCACCGGGCAAAACGCGCAGCGTATCTCCCACGGATACCTGTTCGGCAGGTATTATCTTTTCTTCTCCGTTTCGGATGATCCGTGCGGTTTGCGGCGTCAGATGAACCAGCTTTTCGATCCCGGCTCTTGCCTTGGCAACCGTCAAATCCTCCAGCAGCGCGCCCAGCTGCATGATAAACGCTACTTCACCGGCGGCGAAATCCTCGCCGATTAAAACAGCAGCGATCAGCGCAAGAGAGACAAGCACATCTGCTTTGATATCAAATGCAGTAATCAACCCGATGATCGCTTCCAAGATAATCGGAATCCCGCACAAAATAATTGCGATCCATGCCGCATCAAAAGGCAGCGGCAGCAGATCAAAAATGCTGATGAGCAGAGCGATACCGGATAAAATCAGAAATGTGATCTCTTTTTTGATTCCGCCGATCTCCAGGAATCGTTCTGTTTTTTCAATGATAGTTTTCATTGTAATTCCTCCTTATACCTATGGGGGTATATGTATAGTATACCCATATGGGTATCAGAAGTCAAGAGTAGTAAAGAAAAAAGAGCAGCCCCAAAAGACTGCTCTGACGAATATTGAGTATTAGTTCATGTTTGCAAAGCGCTCAACTGCTTTAGTAAAATTTTCGATGGTCTTATCCGCGTCACCGTGTTCGATGCCATCCTTTACGCAATGCTTGATATGTCCTTCCAGAACAACTTGTCCCACTTTATGTAATGCGGATTTTGCAGCATTGATTTGAGAAAGAACATCTTCACAGGGAATATCCTCGTCAATCATTCGATCGATAGCTTGCACCTGTCCGATAATTTTTTTGAGTCTGCGGTGCAGATTTTCAGAATCCATACATTGTTTCATATACCGACCTCCATACTGTTAGGGGTATATGTATTGTATCAATTTTTGTTTTTTTTGTCAATGAAAATGAAAATCAATCGCAAAAAAATACATAATCTTACATATAGAGATTATGTTTCGGATTCGCACATAGCTCATTTACACATCCATAGAATATTTCCATTTATTAGATAAATTTTCTTACATCACACTCAACACTTAATAAATATTAAAAATTAGCTACATAATTTCAAACACAATTTATTTAGTGTAAAAAGCAGAGTCAAACATACTTTTGCTTAAGCACTTGACAAAAAGAGAAAAGGATTCTATAATAATACTGCTATTGATAATACTATTATTGATTGCTATGAGTTTTGAAGGAGAAGGCACTGTGGCTTTAAAAAATCATTCCTTAGACGATAAAATTATAACAGCAGCTCGAAAAGAATTCACGGAGTTTGGGTTCCAAAGAGCTTCTATCAATAAAATAGCAGAACGAGCCGGAGTTACAACAGGAGCAATTTATACTCGTTATAAAAATAAGGATGCACTTTTTTGCGATTTGCTTCAGAATATTTTGGTTATATTCCAAACCAAAGCAGAGCCGATTGCTGTGGAGTATCATAAATCAGAGATCAGTAAACATTCATCCGATTTCCTTTCGGCAATGGCATCTGAGGAGGATGTTTATCTGGAGATTTTGTTTGACCATTATGAAGAAGCTGTCTTGCTGTTCTGCAAAAGTGAAGGCAGTTCTGTTGAATCCATTATAAAAGAACTAATTCGGCATAAAGTGTGTGAAACTGTTTTGTTTTTTGAGAGAATCAGCACGAGACCTGTCGACCGAAATGCTCTGGAATTATTAATGCACTCTCAATTCTACTTTTATCGCCAGCTTTTAGAATCTGGGTACGAAAAAAAGGAAGCCGTTTCATGTATGAAAACCGTTCAAAGTTTTATGGCATCCGGATGGAAACATTTATTTGAACAGCTTACGGACACAAACCATAGGCGGGCTTGACTTGTAAATGGGTTGGCCCGCAGTTTTTCATTGCTGTAGTTAGTTTTTGCTAACTGACTTTTATTGAAAGGATAATCATCAATGATAGATTTTAAATTAAATTTTTGCTATGAAGGAGAAAATCAGTCTGCCTTACAAGATGTAAAAGGAGCCGTACTGCCGGGGAAATGTATTGTTTTGTGTGGGGACAGCGGTTGTGGAAAAACCACATTGCTGCGCTGTATGAACCATCTGATTCCCACATTTTATGAAGGCAGCCTAAAGGGCTATTGCCGAATGAAAGGGCAGGATATTAACGCCTTATCCATTGGTGAAACAGGAAAGCTAGCCGCATCCGTATTTCAAGATCCCCGCAGTCACTTTTTTACGGTGAACAGTTCTACCGAGGTGGCTTTTGGTCTTGAGAATCACGGGGTTACGCAGGAAAAAATGAAACGCAGGGTAGAAAAAGCTTTTGCAGTCTTTCATCTTGAAAAATTGAAAGATCGCAATGTCTATGAACTATCCAGCGGAGAACGTCAGCTGGTCTCCATTCTTGCCGCTTGGGCAATGGACACAGAGATCCTTCTTTTGGATGAACCCACCGCTAATCTTGATTTTGCAGCGATCAATCAGCTTCGTGAGGTGTTGTTATCACTCAAGCACCAAGGAAAAACTCTTGTAATCAGCGAACACCGCCTGCACTATCTTACTGATATTGCAGACGAGTACTGGGTTATGGCACAAGGAGAAATCCGAGAAAAAAGAACGGCTCAGGAACTGCTTGCACTGTCCGATGAACAGCTATCCCGACTGTCCTTACGAACAACAAATCTGGCTCACTTAACGCTGCAGGTCAAACAACCTATTTCGCCATGCTCTGAGACGGCGGTGCTGTCGATACGGGATGTTGGCTTTAGTTATCGACGCAATGAATCAGAGATACTACGGCATTGTTTCATGAGAGTACATACCGGAGAAGTGGTGGGGCTGATTGGCTCTAACGGAAGCGGAAAAACCACTTTGGGGAAAATAGTCTCCGGTCTGCTGCGTGCAGACTACGGGGAAATCAATTATAACGGAAAGCCGGCAAATACCCGAGTGCTGAGAAAGAATTCCCTCTTTATCATGCAGGAGGCGGAATTTCAGTTTTTTACAAATTCGGTAATCAACGAATTGAAATACGGGCATAAGGATACACCGGAGATTTGTGCAGAAATCCAGCGGTTGCTGAAAAGATTCGGCATGTGGGAGTACAGAAACCGCCATCCCTTCTCGCTTTCAGGAGGGCAGATGCAAAAGCTGACACTTATGCTTGCCTGCCTGTCATCCAAACCTATCATTATCTTGGATGAACCTACAGCAGGACTGGATGCTAAGAGTCTGAAAAGCTGTGTTGCATTGATTCAGGAAATGCAGAAGAAGAAAATGATTCTGATTATTACCCATGACCTTGAACTTATCTCTCAAGTGTGCAACCGATGTATTTGTCTTTCAAAGGGATCTATTGAACAGGAGTTTTTTCTCCGAGATAATGCTTCTTTAAATGCGTTGATGCGTCATATGAATGAGCATTTTTTACTTTCAGATAATCAAAGAATGTTCTCTCAGATACCCGCACGGTGCGACCCCAGAACAAAGTTGCTTCTTTTGTTTGCTGCTATGGTTGCAGCTTCCTCAACAAATCTTACCTTTGTGTTCGCAATAGCTGCTGTAACCATACTTCTATCCTTTATAGAAAGGTTTTATCGTTCTGCTTTCGTTCAAAGCGGAATTTTGATATTGCTGGTGGTATTGAATGGAGTATTTCCTTCTGGCATATTCTCTTTTTTTGCTAGTTTCTTTCCTCGTTTCCTGGTTACATGGGCAGGTTTGGAAACGCTGATTGCTAGAAATGAAGCAGTAAAAACTTTGGCTGCTTTTCGGAAATTCCATATCCCGGAGAAACTGATTATGATTTTTTCGGTTATTTTCCGATTTTTTCCGGTGATTTCCAATGATATGAAGCTGATGTCTCAGTCGATTCAAACACGAGGAGCTTTCTCTGGCATATGGGAAAAAACACGTTTTTTCCCGGAATATATTGAAATTCTCATTGTGCCTCTTTCTCTGCGCGTGATACGTATTGCAGAAACGCTCTCAGCTTCTGCCGAGACACGAGGAATCGATCTTAAATGTAAGCGAAATTCATTTGTTTCCCTACGGTTTGGAATATGGGATATTGTCGTTTTAGTTTTGGTTGTAAGCGCCGTCATAACGGGGTTGACAATATAATCATTCAGGAGGTAAAGTATGAACATGCAAACTGCTAACACACAAAAACTGAAGGTAAAAGACATCATTACCGTCGCACTGCTTTCACTGATCAATGTGGTGATCTTTTTCGCGGGATCATTCCTCTATGTTACACCCATCACCTTTTTACTCATGCCGATAG
>CAKTDK010000020.1 GCA_934541205.1 uncultured Eubacteriales bacterium | reverse complement strand
ATAATAAATATAGCGCAGGTAAGTCTTGAAAGCGTTCCGCAGGAATATAAAGAAGCTTCACTTGCGCTTGGAGCTACTGATATAACAACTATTTTCAAAATCATGATACCGGCGGCAAAATCCGGTATTATTACTTCAATAGTTTTAGGTGTGGGACGGGCTATAGGAGAAACTATGGCGGTTATAATGGTTGCAGGAAACGTAGTAAATATGCCTAAGCTTTTTGAAAGCGTAAGATTTTTGACTACAGGTATAGCCATGGAAATGTCTTATGCGGAAGGTCTTCACAGAGATGCTCTTTTTTCAATAGGACTTGTTCTTTTTGTATTCATTTTGATAATAAATATAGTAATAAACATGATTTTAAAACCAAAACCGGAGAAGGAGAAGAAAAATGAGCGTAAAAGGTAAAAAAATTCATCCCTTCGAAATGATTTTGAAAGGACTTATATGGCTTTTTTCAATACTTGTCGTAGTAATGCTTGTGGGAATAATCGGATATGTTTTTGTAAAAGGTCTTCCGTTTTTAAGCTGGGAACTTATTTCTACGGTTCCTTCTGAATTAAAGGGTACTTTCGGAATACTTCCTGTAATAATAAATACAATTTATATAGTAGTTTTAACTCTTGTTATTGCGACTCCAATCGGAATAGGAGGAGCGATTTATCTGAACGAATATGCAAAAAAAGGAAGACTTATAAAAATTATCGAGCTTACGACGGAAGTTTTAACGGGAATACCTTCAATTATTTACGGCCTTTTCGGATTTGTATTTTTCGGAACATTTTTAGGCCTTGGATATTCAATTTTAACAGGCGTACTTACTTTGTCAATTATGATACTGCCAACAATTATAAGAACTACTCAGGAAGCTCTTAAAACCGTTCCTGAGTCATATAAGGAAGGGGCTCTTTCCCTTGGAAGTAAAAAGATATATATAATATTTACAATTTTAATACCGTCGGCACTTCCGGGAATTATAACTGCTGTTATACTTGCAATGGGAAGAATAGTAGGAGAGTCGGCTGCGCTTATTTTTACGGCGGGAACAGGACTTACGATGGTACGTAATATTTTCGGACATGTTTTTACTTCCGGTGCTTCTTTAACAGTACAGCTTTACAGCTATGCTATGAGAGGAGAAGATCCGAGAATATCTTTTGCGATTGCTTCAATTTTAATTATTATAATTCTTATTCTTAATTTCCTTGCAAAATTTTTGGGAAGAAAATTAAACAGAAATAAATAAAGAGGTATAAATATGGAAAAAAAGATAGTAACAAAAAATCTGGATCTGTATTATGGAACTCATCATGCGCTTAAAGATATAAATCTTGATATATATGATAAAAAAATCACAGCATTTATCGGGCCTTCCGGATGCGGAAAATCCACATATTTAAAAACTTTAAACAGAATGAATGATTTGATAGATAATGTAAAAATAACAGGGGAAATACTTATAGATAATGAAAATATATATGATAAAGATGTGGATCTTACAGTGCTTAGAAAAAAAGTAGGTATGGTTTTTCAAAGGCCTAATCCTTTTCCGATGAGTATTTATGACAATATAGCTTACGGACCTAAAGTTCACAAAATAAAAAATAAAAATAAGCTTGATGAAATAGTTGAAAAAAGTTTAAAAGGGGCGGCGCTTTGGGATGAAGTGAAAGACAGACTTAAAAAAAGCGCTCTTTCGTTATCGGGCGGACAGCAGCAAAGGCTTTGTATTGCAAGGGCCCTTGCCGTTGAACCCGAAATACTTTTAATGGATGAGCCTACATCTGCTCTTGACCCTGTTTCTACCATGAAAATAGAAGAGCTTATGGAGGATTTAAAAGATAAATATACAATACTTATAGTTACGCATAATATGCAGCAGGCAACAAGAATTTCAGATTATACGGCATTTTTTTTGCTTGGAGAAATGATAGAATACAACGAAACTCAAAAACTGTTCAGTATGCCGGAAAACAAAAAAACTGAGGATTATATAACAGGAAGATTCGGATAAGGAGATAAGAATATGAGCGCAAGAATTACATTTGACGGAGAATTAAAATTACTTCACCTTGATTTGGTGAAAATGGCAAGCATGATTGAAACTGCCATAGACGATTCAATAAAAGCTCTTACAACTACCGATAAAGAACTTGCAATGAAGGTTGTTGAAAAAGACAGAGAAGTAGATGACATTGAAAAATCAATTGAGGCGAGATGTCTTACCTTATTGATGCGTCAGCAGCCGGTTGCAAAAGATTTGAGAAATATTTCTACTGCTTTAAAAATGATTACCGATATGGAAAGAATAGGGGATCAAGCGGCTGATATTGCAGAACTTTCAACCCGGTTTGAGAAGATAAATACAATGGCTGTAGTTAAGCATCTTCCGCAGATGGCAAAAATAACTATTTCTATGGTTCATGACAGCATAAACGCTTTTATACAGGGCGATCTTGAACTTGCAAAAAAAGTCATAAAAACCGATGATGAAGTTGACAGTTTATTTGAAAGTGTTAAAATAGATATAATAAGTATTTTAATAGATGATAAAAATATGGCGGATGACGCAATCGATACTCTCATGATTGCAAAATACTTGGAAAGAATCGGAGACCATGCTGTAAATATTTGTGAGTGGGTAGAATTTTATTTTACTGGAGAGCATAAAAATAAGAGAATTTTATAAGGTGGAATTTTCTATGGATAATTTAATTTATATCACAGAAGATGAAGAAAATATAAGAGAACTTTTAAAATGTACTTTGGAATCTTTCGGATATTCGGCAGAAACTTTTGAAAGCGGGGAAGATCTTTTTAAAGGACTGGAAGAAAAAACTCCTCAGCTTGTTATTTTGGATTTAATGCTTCCGGGAATTTCAGGTCTTGATATACTTAAGAAAATGAAAGAAACGGGAAAATATAAAAATATTCCCGTTATAATTCTTACTGCGAAAAATTCGGAAATTGATAAGGTTGCTGGACTTGATATAGGGGCAGACGATTATATAACAAAACCTTTCGGAATTTTGGAGCTTATGGCAAGAGTGAGAGTGGTTTTGAGAAGAAACGAAAAAACAAGTGAAGAAATATTAAATATTAAAGATTTATTTATAAATTTGAAAAAGCATGAAGTTTCAAAGCATGGAGAAATTATTTCTCTTACTTTAAAAGAATATGAACTTTTAAAGATTTTAATGGAAAACTGTGATAAAGTTATGGAAAGAGATAAGCTTTTAAATATTATATGGGGTGTGGATTTTATAGGAGAAACCAGAACTCTTGATATGCATATAAAAAGTCTTAGGAAAAAGATAGGAGATAATATAGAAGAACCTGTTTACATAAAAACGGTTAGGGGAGTAGGATATATTTTTCTCAGTTAATAGGGGGATGTTTTTTGAAAAAAGCAGTTTTTATAAAAAGTTTTTTGATATCTTTTATTGCTTTGATGATTACCATGTTATTTTCAGCGGCAGTATTTAATAATCAAAAAGAAGACCAGCTTATAAGCGATATGAAAAAATTAATAGAAGTATTTGAATTTTCTTCAAAAAATATTTCTGAAGAAAGTTTAAAAACACTTTCTGAAAAATCAAATACAAGGGTAACTTATATATCAAATCAAGGAAAAGTATTGTTTGACAGCGAGGCCGATAAATACAATCTTGAAAATCATTCTGACCGCAAAGAAATAGAAGAAGCGTTAAAAGGACAATTCGGATATGAAAGAAGAAAATCCGAATCTTTGTCAAAAGATATGCTATATATTGCTAAAAAAATAGATAGTGAAGGCATACTTAGATTGAGTATGCCTATTGATTCTTTAAGAAAAGATTTATTTTTTATTTTGCCGGTGTTTGCAGCAGGAATTATTATTATAACAATATTGTCGGCAATTTTAGCTGGAAAATTGTCAAAAAGCCTTACGCAGCCTTTGAGTATTATTGAAAATTCATTAAGAAACATTCAAAAAGGAAAAATTAAAAATACGGAATATGACTTTAAATATAATGAGTATAATCAGATTGCAAAAAGAATAAACAGTATTTCCCGGGAAATAGAAGAAAATTTAACTGAACTTTCTATGGAGAAAGAAAAAATAGATTATATACTTAATAATACTGATGAGGGACTTTGTCTTATTGACAGAGAGTTTAATATAATACATATAAATCCTTCTGCTCTTGAATATTTTAATGCAGAAAATAAGGAAAATAATTTTTTAAAGATAAATCATAACAGCCAAGTTATAGATTGTATAGAAAAATCTTTTGAGCAGGACATAAAAGAGCAAATTGTTATAAAAAACAATTCCTCTTTGGTACTACAGATAAAATTTGCTCCTTTATTTAACGGAGATAATAAAGTAATGCTTATTTTAATTAATGATATAACAAAACAGCATAACGCTCAGAAATTAAGAGCTGATTTTTTTGCAAATGCTTCACATGAACTTAAAACACCTATAACTTCTATAAAGGGTTTTGCAGAGCTTATTTTTAACGATATTGTAAAGGATGAAAACATAAAAAAAGACTATCTTGAAAGAATAATAAATGACTCCGACAGACTTATATCGTTATCGGATGATATTTTGCGTCTTTCGGATATTGAGGCGAACACTGCAGAAAAAAATATTGAGAAAATAAATATAAAAAAAATAGCGGAAGAAGTAAAAAATAATATAATTCCTATAGCAAACAAGATGAATGTGGAAGTTATAAATGAGGCTTCTGACGTTTATATTGATATAATGCGTGAAGATATTTTTCAGATAATTCAAAATCTTATGGTGAATGCGGTAAAATACAATAAAGAGAACGGAAAAGTTATTTTTAAAGCATATAACAAAAGAAATAAAGCATATATTGTAGTTGAAGATACGGGTATAGGAATAGAAGAAAAATATCAAAACAGAATATTTGAAAGATTTTTTAGAGTAGATAAAAGCCGAAGCAGAAACATTGGAGGCACAGGATTGGGACTTGCCATTGTAAAACATCTTGTTTTATCTTACAAAGGAGAAATATCTGTTTCAAGCGAAAAAGATAAAGGAACAATTATAACAATTTGTTTTGGTAAAGAGGCTTTACAAAAAAATGAAAATATTGTAGAATAAAACTTATAATTGTAAAACGGTAGGTAATATGCATTTATTAAGAATATTTGTAGTACGGGAGGATGGTTTTTATGTCAAAAACTGCGATTATTATGATTATCGTAGCTGTTTATGTTGCAGTTATGGTAATTATAAGCATTATGAGTGCTAAAAAGGCTCAAACATTAACTGCCTTTGTAGTGGGAGGAAGAAAAGCGGGGGCTTGGATGTCTGCTTTTTCTTACGGTACCACTTACTTTTCGGCAGTTTTATTTATAGGATATGCGGGAAAATCCGGCTTTCAATTCGGAGGTTGGGCAACGCTTATAGGAATTGCAAACGCGGTTTTGGGTTCGTATTTAGCTTGGAAAGTTCTTGCCGAAAAAACAAGAAAATATACAAGAAGATTAAAAATAAAATCTATGCCTCAGTTTTTTGAAAAAAGATATAATTCAAAAATTTTAAGACTTTTTACTGTAGCGGTAATTTTTATTTTTATGCTTCCGTATTCCGCTTCTGTTTATTCAGGACTTTCTTATTTATGTGAAAGTGTTTTTAATATTTCCTATGAATTTATAATGATGCTTATTGCGGTAATTGCAGGACTTTATCTTATAATAGGCGGTTACGGAGCAACTTTGATTGCGGATTTCTTCCAGGGCATTATTATGATAGGCGGAATGATTTTAATGACACTGTATGTTGTAAACTCAAATGATGTGGGAGGATTTTCCGGACTTATAGAAAATTCAAAGAAGTTTTTTGAAACAAGCAGTATATTTCCTACAAACGGCCAGATGATTATAAATCTTTTGGGACTTGTATTTCTGACAAGTGTCGGAACTTGGGGAATGCCTCAGATGATACATAAATTTTACGGAATTTCAGATAAAAAAGCTATAAAGAAAGGAACGATAGTTTCTACTGTATTTGCACTTATAATTTCCGGCGGTTCATATTTTGTAGGTGGTCTTTCAAGATTTTTCTTTGATAAAGAACCCTCAGGAGGTTATGATACAATAATTCCTCAAATGCTTACCAAAACTTTGCCCGATGTTTTGCTGGGAATAATTTTGGTACTTGTATTGTCAGCGTCAATTTCTACTTTATCAGGGATTACGCTTACTTCCTGCTCTTCGGTTTCTATGGATTTTATAGGACATTTGAAAAAGGATATGGACAGAAAAAATATACTTATAATAACAAGAGTGCTTTGTTTTCTTTTTATTGCCTTTTCTTATGCTATAGCGTATTTTAAAATTCCTATAATAAATCTTATGGCATTTTCTTGGGGTACGATTTCAGGCGGCTTTTTAGCTCCTTATATGCTAGGGCTTCATTGGAAAAAAATGAATAAGATAGGGGCTTATGCCGGAATGATCGGCGGGATTTCAATAAATCTTGTTTTATCCGCTTTGAAAGTTTTTGAATCTCCGGTGTGCGGAGTAATAGCAATGGCCGCTTCTTTTATTCTTTGCTTTATAGGAACCAAAATAGGAGAATCCTGCGGTTTGAATACTAAGGAAGAAGAGAAATTTTTTACAGAAGACTTGACTTTGGAAAATAATTAAATTTACTGATAATAAAATATTAGGGGATGTTATTCTTGTATTTTCAAAAAGATATAGAAACAATGGATCGTAAAGAGCTTGAAAAACTTCAGCTTGAAAGATTAAAGCACATAGTAAGATACTGTTATGATAATGTTAAGTTTTATCATGACAGGCTTGATAAAATAAATTTTAATCCTGACAAGATAAAAACTTTAAAAGATATTGAGTATATTCCTTATACGACAAAAGAGGATATAAGGGATAATTATCCTTACGGTCTTTTTGCTGTTGACAGAAAGAAAATAGTCAGAATACATGCGTCTTCGGGAACAACAGGAAAGCCTACGGTAGTTGGATATACAAGAAACGACCTTGATATGTGGTCTGATATAGTTGCAAGACTTGTTACGGCAGCAGGTGTAACAGATGAGGATACAGTTCAGATTTCATTTGGATATGGACTTTTCACAGGAGCTTTGGGACTTCATTACGGACTTGAAAAGGTGGGCGCTTCGGTAATACCTATCTCTTCAGGAAATACGCAGAAACAGATTATGGTGATGAAAGATTTTGGAACAACTGCGCTTGTTTCTACACCTTCTTACGCTTTGTATATGTTTGAATCCGCTAAGGAAATGGGTATAACAAAAGAAGAATTAAAGCTTAAAACAGGTCTTTTCGGTTCTGAAGGATGTACTCCAGAAATGAGAAATCAGATTGAAAATACATACGGAATTTTTGCTACTGATAATTACGGAATGAGCGAACTTGTGGGACCTGGAGTTTCAGGCGAATGTATATACAGATGCGGTATGCATATTGCGGAGGATCATTTTTTGCCTGAAATTATTGACAGCAATACTTTGGAAGTTTTAAAACCCGGTCAAACTGGCGAGGTAGTATTTACCACTCTTACAAAAGAGGGATTTCCGCTTTTGCGTTACAGAACAAAAGATATTTCAAGACTTGATTATGAAATATGCAAATGCGGAAGAACTCATGCAAGAATGGATAAGATAAAAGGCAGAAGCGACGATATGCTGAAAATAAGAGGTGTAAACGTATTTCCTTCACAGATTGAAAGAGTTATTACGTCTATTGAGGGTACGAGTCCTCATTATCAGCTTGTTGTAAGACATGAAGGGTATTTTGACACTCTTGAAGTAAAGATTGAGCTTACAAATGAAGATATGCTTGAGAGGTATTCTTCATTGGTTGAATTTCAAAATTATATAAAAGATCAGCTTAAGAGTATACTTGGAATAAACTGCAAAGTATCTTTTGTAGAACCAAAATCTCTTGAACGGTTTGAAGGTAAGGCAAAAAGAATTCTTGATTTGAGAAACAGTTAATTTTACGGAGGTATTATAAGTGAAAAAATTAATGTTGGGAAACGAAGCGGTTGCAAGAGGTCTTTATGAAGGCGGATGCAATGTTATTTCAAGCTACCCGGGAACTCCGAGTACTGAAATAACAGAATGTGCCAGTAAATATAAAGAGGATATGTACAGCGAATGGGCGCCTAATGAAAAGGTTGCTATGGAAGTTGCAATAGGGGCAAGTATTGCGGGAGCAAGATCATTTTGCGCTATGAAACACGTAGGTCTAAACGTTGCGGCAGACCCGCTTTTTACTGCTACATATACAGGCGTAAACGGAGGAATGGTAATAGCTGTTGCAGATGATCCCGGTATGCATTCTTCTCAGAATGAACAAGATTCCAGACATCATGCAAGAGCAAGCAAGGCTATGATGCTTGAACCTTCTGATTCAGCTGAATGTCTTGAGTTTACTAAAATAGCCTTTGATTTATCTGAAGAATTTGATGTTCCCGTAATAATCAGATTATCCACAAGAGTTTCACATTCTCAGAGTATAGTTGAAATCGGAGAAAGAAAAAATATTTCCTTGAAAGAATATAAAAAAGATGTTCAAAAATATGTAATGATGCCTGCAAATGCAATAAAACGTCATGTTTTTGTTGAACAGCGTATTAAAAATATAAAAAAAGCTATGTGTTCAAGTAGTCTTAATAAGATAGAACTTAATGACACCGATATAGGTATTATTACTTCGGGTATTTCATATCAGTTTGCCAAAGAAGCCCTTGGCGACAGCGTTTCTTATTTAAAACTTGGCTGTGTATGGCCTATGCCGGATGATTTAATTTTGGAATTTGCTTCTAAAGTAAAAAAGATTTATGTAATTGAAGAACTGGACGACATTTTTGAACAGTATATAAAAGCTTTGGGAGTTGAGTGTAAAGGCAAAGAGCTTTTCTCATTCTGCGGCGAATATACTTCAAATAAAATAAGAGAAGTTTTTACAAATGAAAAGGCGCAGTTTTGTGAGTCGGATATTGCAGCTCCGGTAAGACCTCCGGTGCTTTGCCCGGGATGTCCTCACAGAGGTTTATTTTATACTCTTTCAAAAAATAAAGTAACTGTATCAGGCGATATAGGATGTTATACTCTCGGAGCAATGGCACCGCTGAGTTCTATTGATACAACCATTTGTATGGGAGCTTCAATTTCAGGACTTCACGGAATGAACAAAGCAAGAGGTGAGGAATTTGAGAAAAAATCTGTTGCTGTTATAGGTGATTCAACCTTTATGCATTCCGGAATTACAAGTCTTGTTGATATTGTTTATAATAATTCAAATTCAACAGTTATTATTCTTGATAATTCCATTACAGGAATGACAGGCCATCAGGATAATCCTACTACAGGAAAAAATATTTACGGTGATCCGGCAGCAGCCGTTAATCTTGAAATGCTTTGCAGAAGTATAGGAATTAATCGAGTAAGAACAGTAGATCCTTATGATATTGAAGAAATGGATAAAGCTGTAAAAGAAGAATTAAATGCAAAAGAACCGTCAGTAATAATTTCAAGAAGACCTTGTGTTCTTTTAAAATCAGTAAAAACACTTCCTCCTTTAAAGGTTGACAGTGATAAATGCACGGGATGTAAAATGTGTCAGAAAATAGGCTGTCCCGCTATAAAAATGGATGGAAAAAAAGCAGTTGTCGATATTACTTTGTGCGTTGGATGTGATTTGTGCGCAAAGGTATGCAAATTTGATGCTATAAAAAAGGGGGATGAATAAGATGTCTTCAAAAAATATAATGATTGTGGGTGTCGGAGGTCAGGGAACTCTTCTTGCAAGCCGTGTTTTAGGAAATCTCCTTGTAAAAAAAGGCTATGACGTTAAAGTATCAGAAGTACACGGTATGAGTCAAAGGGGAGGATCTGTTGTTACTTATGTAAAATACGGTGATAAAGTTCATTCTCCAACTATTGAAAAAGGCTGCGCCGATACAATTCTTGCATTTGAAAAACTTGAAGCTTTAAGATATATTTCTTATCTAAAAAAAGGCGGAAAGATGATAGTTAACGATCAGCGTATTGACCCTATGCCTGTTATAACGGGCGCTGCAAAATATCCGGATAATATAATAGAAGAAATAAAAAGCCTTGGAATAGATATTACTTCTTTTGACGCAGTAAATCTCGCGTTAAAAGCAGGTTCTGCAAAAGCTACAAATATAGTTTTGATAGGCGTTTTAGCAAAAAATTCTGAAATTGAGAAAGAAGAATGGATTGAAACTATAAAGGAAACTGTACCTCAAAAGTTTCTTGATATGAATTTAAAGGCTTTTGAATACGGTTATTCTATATAATTTTCGGAGGAAATGAAAATGCAGAAGTTTTGGAATGAAAAATATGAGTGTATGTCAAGAAATGAGCTTAATATGCTTCAGTCACTTCGTCTTGTAGATACAGTAAGAAGAGTATATAACAATGTGCCTTTTTATAAAGAAAGAATGGATAAAGCAGGAGTAAAACCTGAAGATATAAAGAGTATAAAAGATATTTCCAAACTGCCTTTTACAATGAAACAGGATTTACGTGATACATATCCTTACGGGCTGTTTGCCGTTCCTATGGATGAAGTGGTGAGAATACATGCGTCTTCTGGAACAACCGGGAAACAGATAGTGGTAGGTTATACAAAAAAGGACATTGATATATGGAGTGAAGTTGCCGCAAGGGCTTTGACTATGGCCGGAGCCTGCGCTCATGATTTTGTACATGTTTCTTATGGATATGGCTTATTTACCGGAGGGCTTGGTATGCATTATGGAGCTGAGACCATAAAAGCTACTGCAATTCCGGTATCAACCGGAAATACAAAAAGACAGATTACTGTAATGCAGGATTTCGGAAGTTCTGTAATATGCTGCACTCCTTCTTATGCTTTATATATTGCGGAAACTATAGAAGAGATGGGAATTCCCAAAGAAAGCTTAAAATTAAAAGCCGGAATATTCGGTGCAGAGCCTTGGACTGAGGAAATGAGACAGGAAATTCAAAAACGTCTCGGAATAAAAGCTTATGATATATATGGGTTATCTGAAATAATCGGTCCCGGAGTTGCAAGTGAATGTGAATGTCAGGCAGGAATGCATGTTTCAGAAGATCATTTTTATCCTGAAATAATTAATCCCGATACAGGAGAGGTCTTGCCTGAAGGTGAAACAGGAGAGCTTGTATTTACCTGTATTACCAAGGAGGCTTTTCCGCTTATCAGATACAGAACAAGAGATATTGCGTCTTTAAATTATGAAAAATGCAAATGCGGAAGAACTTTGGTAAGAATGAATAAGCCTCAGGGCCGAAGTGACGATATGCTTATTATAAGGGGTGTAAATGTATTTCCTTCACAGGTTGAAAGCGTATTATTATCTCTTGGGCATGAGCCTTATTATCAGCTTATTGTTGACAGGAACGGCAATCTTGATACTTTGGAAATTCTTGTTGAGATGTCAAATGAATTTTTCTCAGACGCAGTTAAAAATGTTGAGAAGACAGCGAGAGAAATAAAAAATGCGGTTGAATCAACTTTGGGAATTGCGGCAAAAATAACTTTGGTTGAACCAAAAACAATTCAGCGCTCCGAGGGAAAAGCTGTAAGAGTTATCGACAAAAGAAAATTAAAGTGATATAATATAATAAAAAAGATTTTTATCTTTAATTAAATATTTTTGGGAGGATAATATTATGCTTATTAAACAAATATCTGCCTTTGTTGAAAACAAACCCGGCAGACTTGCAAAAATTACAAAGATCCTGGCTGAAAATAATATTAACATAAGAGCTCTTTCTATTGCAGATACTACAGATTACGGAATTTTAAGACTTATTGTAAACGATCCTGAAAGTGCAGTTAAAATTCTTAAAGACAACGGCATTACGGCTTCTCTTACCGATGTTATCGCTATAGGAATTGATGATAAGCCCGGAGGACTTTCTCTTTCTATGCAGATTTTATATGATGTAAACGTTACCGTAGAATATATGTACGCTTTTATAGGTACGTCAAAGGATAAGGCGGTTGTCGTACTTCGGGTGGATAATATTGAAAAAGCTGTAAAAGCTCTTGAAGGTACGGATGTAATTCCACTTACTGAAAAAGACATTTATTAATAAAATATTGAGGATTTTATCCTCAATATTTTTTTGAGAGGATATTTGATATGTTTGATGAAAAATTAATCAGATTGTCATATGATACAGAGGCGAAAATTGAAGATATTTTTAAAAGATATGAAATAATTGCTTTTAATAATCAGATAAAGGTTTTAAATGCTTTTAAAAAATACAAAATTTCCGATATACATTTTAATTCAACTTCAGGATACGGATACGATGATATAGGACGAGAAATTATTGACCATGTTTTTGCAGAGGTTTTCGGTGCGGAAGATTGTATTGTACGTCATAATATAATTTCCGGTACTCATGCTCTTGCAACTGCATTATTTGGAGTTTTAAGACCCGGTGATGTTATGCTTTCTGTTACAGGAAAGCCTTATGACACTTTAGAAGAAGTAATCGGAATACGCGGGGAAAAAGGAAACGGCTCTTTGGAGGATTATGGTATATCATATCATCAAATAGATTTAAAAGACGGAAAAATAGATTTTCAGAGTATAAAGGAATATTTTGAAAAAAACAAGGTGAAAATGGTATTTATACAACGGTCAAAAGGTTATCTTGACAGACCGTCTTTGAATATCGAAAATATAAAAGAGATATCGGAATTTGTAAAAGGAATTCAAAAAGACGTAATTGTAATGGTTGATAATTGTTACGGAGAATTTGTTGAAGAAAAAGAACCTACGGAAGCAGGGGCGGATTTGATGGCAGGTTCTCTTATAAAAAATCCGGGCGGAGGAATGGCTGAAACAGGAGGATATATAGCAGGAAAAAAAGATTTAATAACGCTTTGTTCATATAGATTGACAAGTCCGGGAATAGGAAAAGAAGTAGGGGCAACATTAAATCAGAATAAAAATATTATAAAAGGATTATTCTTTGCTCCTCACGTTGTTAAAGAGGCAATAAAAACGTCTGTTTTTGCGGCAGCGCTTTATGAAAGCTTGAATTTTGAAGTAGAGCCTTCTTACAATGCAAAAAGAACGGATATAATTTCTTCAATAAAATTTAACGACAAGGAAAAGCTTATTGCATTTTGTCAGGGAGTACAGATGGGTTCTCCGATTGATTCACATGTTCTTCCGGAGCCTTGGGAAATGCCAGGATACAGTGATGAAGTTATAATGGCGGCGGGAACTTTTACTCAGGGCGCTTCCATTGAACTTTCTGCTGATGCTCCTATAAAACAGCCGTATATTGCATATTTGCAGGGAGGACTTACTTATGAAAGCGGAAAGTTTGGAATACTTTCGTCATGCAACAATTTAATAGAAAAAGGATTAATAAAATTGTAAAAATTAGGCTTGTTAATAATTTGTTTATTGATTTTATCTTAAAAATACTGTATAATTACAGAAATGTTTAAAAACAAGGAAAGGTGTATTAATTTAATGGAAAATAACGAATTGGTAATGGTCATACAAATTGGTCTTTTGGTTCTTCTCTTTGTAGGATTTTATTTTATAGCTATAAGACCCAGCAAAAAAAGAGAAAAAGAAACCGCTAAAATGAGAAATGAGCTTGATATCGGCGACAGCATTACTACTATAGGAGGTATTGTTGCAAGAGTTGTTCAGGTTAAAGATGATGATTTGATTATTGAAACTGCTACAAATACCCGTATGAGAATTAAACGCTGGGCTGTTCAAAGCTGCGATACTTTAAAAGACGAATAAATTAGAATAATTTTACCACTTTATGAATATTAATTTTATATAATATTTTAAGGTGGTTTTATTATGTCATTGTTAAAAAAATATAAAAAACAGCTGATTAAATATATATCTATTTATACAGTATCAATAGCAATTTATTTTGTTTCATTTTTACTGTTTTCCGTTATAATAGCGTTGATATGCAAAAATACAGAAGCTTCAGAAAATATTGTAAGTATTTTAATATATATTTTTGCCGCTGTTTCAGCTGTTTTATGCGGTTTTACTTCAGGAAAGATTTTAAAGGAAAAAGGTTTCTTAACCGGCATTATATTAAGTATTATACTTTTCGTTTTAAAGATAATTGTCAGTCTTTTTGTTTTTGATAGAAGTATTTTTTTAGATAATTATTATATAGTGATTTGCATAGATACTTTGGGAATTTTAGCTGGATGTATTTTTGGAGTAAACAAAAAACCAAAAAAATATTATTAAAAGTTGAAATCGGTAAAATAATGTGATAAAATATATGTATTAATATATTTACGGAGGGTACATAATGAAACATACAAAAACTTTAAACACTAAAACTTTAAAACAGACTGCCTGCAAAGGCGGATGCGGTGAATGTCAGACTTCTTGTCAGTCAGCTTGCAAAACTTCTTGTACAGTTGCTAATCAGGAATGCGAAAACGAAAACAATAAATAATTTTACACTAATTATGCCACTGCATTTATATGTGGTGGCTTGTTTTATTGAAACGGATAGGAAATTTTTATTATGGTACATAAATATACTTTAAACGGTTTTAATATTGCATTGGATGTTAATTCCGGATGCGTTCATATTTTAGATGATATATCTTATGAAATTTTGGATTATATTGATGAGAATATGAAAAAATATTGTCCTGAAGAAATTGTAAGAAAGTTATCGGATAAATATAGTAAAGAAGATATAATTTCTTCGTATGATGAGCTTTATAAGCTTTATAAAGATGAAATGCTTTTTGCAAATGATGATTTTTTAAATGAGGCGGCGGAAAAATTAAAAGATTATTCGCCCATAAAGGCAATGTGTCTTCATATAGCTCATGATTGTAATTTAAGGTGCGAGTATTGTTTTGCTTCAACAGGTGATTATGCTGCCGGACATAGAAGTCTCATGTCTTATGAAGTAGGAAAAAAAGCAATAGATTTTTTAATAGAAAAATCCGGAAACAGAAGAAATTTAGAAGTAGACTTTTTCGGCGGAGAGCCTTTGATGAATTTTGAAGTTGTAAAAAAACTTGTTGAATACGGAAGAAAAAGAGAAAAAGAATGCGGTAAAAATTTCAGATTTACAATTACGACAAACGGTGTTCTTCTTGATGATGAAAAAATAAAATACATAAATGAAAATATGCATAATGTGGTTTTATCTCTTGACGGAAGAAAAGAAGTCAACGATAAAATGAGAAAAAGAATTGATGGAAGCGGAAGCTATGATTCCATAGTAGAAAAATACAAAAATTTTGTTTCTCAAAGAGGTGTTAAAGATTATTATGTAAGAGGAACTTTTACGAGAAATAATCTTGATTTTTCAAAAGATCTTATGCATATGGTTGATCTTGGATTTAAACAAACTTCTATAGAACCTGTTGTTGCTGATGAAAGTCTTGACTATGCTTTAAAAGAAGAAGATTTGCCAGTAATTTTTGCAGAGTACGAAAAGCTTGCTAAAGAAATAATTGAAAAAAGAAAAAAAGGCGAGTTTTTTAACTTTTTTCATTTCATGATTGATTTATCTCAGGGTCCTTGCGTTATAAAACGTCTTAAAGGCTGCGGAAGTGGAAATGAATATATTGCAGTAACTCCCGAAGGAGACATTTATCCGTGTCATCAGTTTGTTGGAATGGAAGAATACAAAATGGGAAGCGTCATGGATAAATCTTTTGATGAAGGTATAAAACAAAAATTTGCAGACGCCAACATACTTAATAAATCTAAATGCAAAGATTGTTTTGCAAAATTTTATTGCAGCGGCGGATGCAATGCAAATAACCTTTTATACGGCGGAGGACTTGATGAGCCTTATGAAATCTCCTGTAAGCTGGAAAGAAAAAGAATAGAATGCGCTATAATGATTAAAGCCGCCTTGGCTTAGAGAATGTATATAGTATAACAAAAATCATTTTATACAATATATAGTTTGTTAACATAATAATTAAAAAATAGCAGGAAAACATTCATTAAAATTCTTGCTATTTTTTTTTATTTATTGTAGAATAAAAGAGCTTTTAATTTATATTTTGAAGGTGAAAAATAAATGTTTAATAAAAAAATAGGATTTATCGGCGCCGGAAATATGGCCGGAGCGATTATCGACGGAATACTTAAAAACGGTTGTAAACCTTGTAATATTACTGTTTTTGACGTTGATAAAGGTAAGATGGATTATTATAAATTAAAATCTTTAAATACTTCTGAAAATTCAGCCGGACTTGTTGAAAGTTCCGATATTATAGTTTTTGCAGTAAAGCCTTTTCATTTGGAAAAAGTCTTGACAGATATAAAAGACTGCAATTTACATAATAAAATTTTTGTATCTATAGCGGCAGGAATTACGATGGATTTTATTTCTTCAAAAACTTCTGATAGTATAAAGGTAATCAGAGTTATGCCCAATACCCCCATGCTTATAGGCGAGGGAGCGAGCGCTCTTTGTAAAAATAAATATGTTACAGATGAAGAACTTAATATGATAGTTGATATTTTTTCGTCAATGGGTGTTGCAAAAATTATCGGTGAAGATAAAATGAATGAAATAATTGCGGTGTCCGGAAGCAGTCCTGCTTATGCTTATCTTTTTATAAAAAGCATAATTGACGAAGGTGTTTCTATGGGAATTCCCGAAGACATAGTAAAAGAGCTTGCGGTTCAAACTGTTATAGGAAGCGCTAAAATGATACTTGAAAGCGATAAAACACCTCAGCAGCTTATAGATATGGTAACTTCTCCCAAAGGAACTACTTTGGAAGCTATGGAAGTTCTCTATAAAAATGATTTTGAAAAAATAATTGCCGACGCTATGAAAGCCTGTACTAAAAGGGCAATAGAAATTTCCCAGGGAAAATAGTTTTTATACAGTAATATTTTTCTGAAATTCTCATATTATTAAGTACAAGTTGTTTAAGGAGAAATGATATGAGAAATTTACAGAATAAAAAATTATTTGTTCCTAAAATACGTATTAACAGAGTTTCTGTTGTTATATGGACTTTTTTGTTTTTTGGTATAATTGCGGGAAGTTTTTATTACAGCCTTGATATGAAAGATTCTTTGGTTTTGCAGGGAAAAAATATATGGGAGATTTTCTCTGTATCTTTAATTGAAAAACCTGGACTTTTTAAGTTTATTTTTTTAAAAAGCATATCATTTATTATTCTTGTTTTCCTTGGCACGTCTGTTGTAGGTTATCCTTTTGTTGTTATGATACCTTTTGCGGTTGCTTTTGAAAAAGGAGCTGTTTTGACTTTTTTTATTTCAAAATACGGTTTACAGGGATTTTTGATATGTTTATTATGCCTTATACCGCAATATATAATTTATTGCTGGATAATTTTTTCTGCGTCAAAATTATCTTTTAATTATTCTTTTTCCTTACATAATTATTTTTCACAGGCAAAAAGATTAAAAACCGATACATTTAGTATAAAAGATTTGATAATAAAATATCTTTTACTTTATAGTATATATTTTATTTGTATTGTTTGGGAATATTTTATTTCTCCGGTTATTTTTAAGATTTTTTTATAGGAGGACGTTTTAAAAAATGGAAAATGAAAGACTGAATTTTGAAAAATTCCTTAAAGAAAAAGGAATGTCGAACAGTACGGTTTCTTCTTATATTACCGACCTAAAAAATTTTTCGGAATATTTAAATATAAAAAATATTTCCAATTACGAAAACGCCTCGTCTAAAGATATAGATGCATATATAAATAATCTTATTAAATCCGGAAAAGCTAATTCTTCGGTTTTAAGAATTCTTGCGACTTTTAGAAAATTTTATAAATTTTTATACGATAACATGAAAATACAATATAATCCTATGGATAATGTTGTTTCTGTTAAGAGCCGTAAAAAGATTCCAAGTGTTCTTTCTTCAAAAGAAGTTGATATGCTTCTTTCTCAGCCGGATATATCAACTCCGAGAGGAGTTAGAGACAAAGCTATACTGGAGCTTTTATATGCTACGGGAATAAAAGTAAGCGAGCTTATAAGTTTAAATGTGGCTGATGTAAACAAATATTACGGATATATAATTTTAAATTCAAAAAAAGAGAGCAGAATAATACCGGTATATAAAAAATGTCTTGATATATTGTTTTTATATATGGATAATTACAGAAAAGAATTTATGATAAAATCAGATGAAACAGCATTATTTTTAAATTCTTCGGGTACAAGCTTCACTAGACAGGGAATATGGAAAATAATAAAAAAATATTCTGATACGGCAAAAATAAATAAAGATATTACTCCTCATACTTTAAGACATTCTTTTGCACTTCATCTTCTTCAAAACGGAGCTGATATAAATGATGTCAGTGATATGA
>CAKTDK010000019.1 GCA_934541205.1 uncultured Eubacteriales bacterium | reverse complement strand
GTATATGATTCATATTGAACAGATGAAAAAGATGGATATGGAGCTTACTTCGGAATTTTTGGCTATGGCAAGCTATCTTTTATATATAAAATCAAAAATGCTTCTTCCTAAACATGAAGATGAAGAAGAGGAGAAGGATCCAAGAGAAGAACTTGTTGCACGGCTTATTGAATATCAGAAGTATAAAAATGTGCTTCCTCGGTTTAAAGAGCTTTTTGAAGAAGGAAAATCTGCCTTTGTTAAAGACGCAGATGATATAATTTTTGATCCCATATACAAAAAGAATCATACTTTGGACGAGCTTTGCAGCGCTTATAACAGTGTTCTTTTGAGAACAAAAAGGCGTATCCCTCCTTCTGTCAGTTCTTTTACAAAAGTTGTGGGAAGAAAGATAGTGTCGGTTAATTCAAAAATAGTATTTATTTTAAAAAACCTTTTGAAAAAAAAAGAAAATTCATTTAAAGCTATTATTTATAAGTCAAAATCCAAAAGTGAAGCTGTAGCTACTTTTTTGGCATTTTTAGAGCTTATAAAAGCTGACAGAATAAAGGTATCGGATAATGGCAAAAATGATTACAAGGTTTCTTTAAACAGGCAAGTAACATCAGGGGAGGAATAAAGAGCTATGGATATAAAAGAAATTCAATGCGCAGTTGAAGGCATATTGTTTGCAAGCGGCAAGCCTATTTCTGAAGTTAAAATAGCTCAGGCTTTGGACCTTGATATAAAAACTTTAAAAAGTATAATGACAAGTTTTATGTCAGAATATAATGAAAGTCAAAGAGGATTAAAAATAATAAAAATAAACGATGATTATCAGCTTTGTACAAGAAGCCGGTACAGTGAAAATATAAAAAGAGCTCTTGACAGCAGAAAAAATTTCGGACTTTCTGCTGCTGCTATGGAAATTTTGGCTATAACTGCTTATAATCAGCCTGTTACCAGAACTTATGTTGAACAGATAAGAGGTGTAGACTGCACCGCTGTTATGGCAAATTTGATTGAAAAAGGTCTTTTGGGAAAAAAAGGACATCTTGACGTTCCCGGAAAGCCCAGTCTTTATTTTGTTACAAGCGAGTTCTACAGATGTTTTAATATATCGAATTTGGACCAGCTTCCCAAAATTGATGACAGTGAACTTAAGAACATAATTCCGGAAAATGAAGAGGCTCAGATAAGACTTGATTTTTCATCTGATGAAAACCAAGATCAGGCGGTGGTTTAATGGCCGGGATTTTACTTGGAATTTTATTTGTTTTACTTTTTTTAATAGGCTTTATTTTGGTTTTGACAATAATACTTCTTTTAATAAGATATCAGGTATATTTTTTTAAAGACAGTGAAAAAACAAAATTAAAAATTAAACTTGGGTTTATAAAAGTTTACGAAATACCGGCTAAGAAATCAAAAAAAGAAAAAGAGAAGAAATATGATAAGAAAAAAGAAAAATTAAAAAAAATATTTTTTGATAAAAAGGAAAATGATATTAAAATACAAATAGGAAATACCCAGCTTGGAGTACGCGCGGTTATTGAAAACTTTTCTTGTATTTCAGAAGATTTAAGAGATATTTTTGATATAATTTTTGACATGATAAAATATTTCGGCAAGTCATTATCATTGAAATTTTTAAATATACAAATTGTGGTTTCCTGCAGTGATGTTTCTGATACGGGAAAAAATTACGGCATTTTATGCAGTGTTTTTTATCCTGTAATGGATTTGATTTCAGAAAAAATAAAAATAAAAAAACATTTTTATGATTTGGGTTATAATTTTAACGAAACAAGACCATATTATAAAATAGAAGGACAAGCAAGACTTCGAGGATTTCATCTTTTAGCGTTAGCTTTAAAGGCTTTCGGGATTTTTCCAAAAGCTGATAACATAAAAGAAAATATTAATAAAAGGGCGGTGTAATTTTATGAACGATCATCCTATTAACGGATTACTGAATGTAACCATGGAAAAGATAAAGGAAATGATAGATGTAAATACTATTATCGGCGACTCTATAACTACTGCTGACGGTATGACTATTATTCCTGTTTCAAAGCTTTCAGTTGGATTTGGAAGCGGAGGCACAGATCACGGAGCAAAAAATAATAACGGAAACGCTAATTTCGGAGGCGGAAGCGGCGCCGGAATATCAATTACTCCAATATTGTTTTTAGTTGTTGGAAACGGACAAGTAAGAACTATTCCGGTAGATACAACTCCGTCAAATACGGATAAGGTACTTGGAAATCTACCTGAAATTATAAATACTTTATCTGCTATGTTTAAAAAGGATAAAAATAAAGATCAGCAGCAAGATGAAGATCCTGATATTAAACAAAATATCTGATTTTCAGGGTGAAGAATTTTAATTTATATTTAAATCAAATAGTATAAAATATACCACCTGCTCATATATTTTTATTTAGGTAATGCTTTTATCTATATATGTATTTTGGTAGGTGGTAATTTTATATGAAAAAAACTCTTTCTCTTCTTCTTGTGGTAATTATAACTATACCTGTTCTTTGTTATATCATTGTAATGGAAAGAAGCGCTCAGTCCGTTTCTACAGTTAATACAGTTTCTGAAAATGAACTTTCAAATGAGTTTCAGGCTATTGTCCCAAAACCTGAGGTTTCTGCGGCAAGCTGTGTGTTGATAGATGCCAAAAACGGTGATATACTTTACGGAAAAAGTGAAAATAAAAGGCTTCCTATGGCAAGCACTACTAAAGTTATGACTGCAATTTTAGCTATTGAAAAATTGGATTTGAATTCTCAGGTAAAAATAAGATTCGAAGATATTAATATAGAAGGAAGCAATATTTACATAAAAACCGATGATAATCTTACGGTAAAGGATTTGTTGTACGGTCTTTTGCTCGAATCGGGAAATGACTGCGCAAATGTTTTGGCTTATAACGCGGCGGGCGGCAAAGAGGAGTTTGCAAAGCTTATGAATCAAAAAGCGAAAGAGTTAGGGCTTGAAAATACAAATTTTGAAAATCCCTCCGGACTTGACGGAAAAAATCATTATACAACTTCTGAAGATTTAGCGAAAATAATGATGTATGCAATGAAAAATCCGATATTTCGCGAAATAACTTCTTGTGAAAAGATGACTTTGTCAGACGGAAAATTTACCAAGAATCATAATAAGCTGCTTAAAATGACGGATTATTGTACAGGCGGAAAAACAGGATTTACAAAAAAATCCGGAAGATGTCTTGTAAGCAGTGCAAGCCGAAACGGGATGGAGTATATAGCGGTTACGCTAAATGCTCCATCTGACTGGGATGATCATATAAAGCTTTACGAATATGCTTTTTCAAATTTTTATCCTGTTATTCTCTGCAGCGGTGAAAGTATAATAGCTGATGTGGCAGGCGGTATTGATACGACAGTTGAAGTAATTAACAGCCGTGATATAACGGTAAGAAATTCTGAAGTGAAAAACGGATATGAAAAAAGAATTATTCTTCCCAAATTCCTTTACGCGCCTTTAAATAAGGGGGATATTGTGGGAAAAATAGAATTTTATAATAAAGAGAAAGTAATTGACAGCTGTGAGCTGATTGTGAGTAAAGATGTTGTAAAAGAAAAGGATTCCTTATGGAATAAAATAAAGAGAGGATTTTTTAATTAATGGCGAAGATTAATGCTGAAAGACTTCAAAAATATCTTGCTTCCTGCGGAGTATGTTCAAGAAGAGCTGCGGAAAAGCTTATTGAACAGGGAAGAGTAAAGGTAAACGGACGTCCTGCTTTTTTAGGACAAAAAGTGGATAGTGTAAATGATGTCATACATGTTGACGGACATAAAATAAACGCTCCAAAAATAAAAAACGTATATTATATGCTTTATAAGCCACGCGGATATGTTACTACCATGAGTGACGAGATGGACAGAAAATGTATTGCCGATCTAACTTATACTATCAAAGAAAGGGTATTTCCGGTAGGAAGGCTTGACAAGGATTCTGAAGGTCTTTTGCTTTTAACAAACGACGGAGATTTTGCAAACAGGATAACACATCCGAAGTTTCAGATTTATAAAACTTACAGAGTGGTTGTTTCCGGTAATGTTACAGTGGATAAGCTTGATAAAATAAGAGAAGGTATTAAACTTGACGATGGAGATGTTGTCTCTTGTGAATGTTATATCCAGTCTCAGACAGAGGATAAGACAGTACTTATATTTATTATTTCGGAAGGAAAAAACCGTGAAATAAGACGTATCTGTCAGCAGATGGACTGGGAGGTAAGAAGACTTAAGAGGGAAAAAATCGGAGGTCTTTCTATCGGAACTTTAAAAGCAGGAAATATACGCGCTCTTAATGAAAAAGATATCGATAAAATTTTTGCACAAAATAATAAATAAGTTTTTGCAAAAACAGTTGTTAAAATCGTCATAAAATACTATGTTAAAACTTTTTATTTGTATAAATAGTAAAAAATATGCAGGATTTATATTTTAATCTTGTATTTTTAAAAATAAATAGGTATAATAAAGGCTGTGAATTTTGCAGATTTTTATACCTTGATACAGCAAGGAGAACAAAAATGGAAAGAACACAAATAGCACAAATTTACAAGGATTCTCAATTCTTCGGAGCAAAAAAAGTAAAAGTTTCCGGATGGGTGAGAACTATCAGAGATTCAAAAACTTTTGGGTTTATTGAACTTAATGACGGTTCCTATTTTAAATCTGTTCAGATAGTTATTGAAGAGGACAAGCTTGAAAATTTTAATGAAATAGTAAAACAAAACGTAGGAGCTTCTTTAACTGTTGAGGGAATACTGGAGCTTACTCCAAATGCAAAACAGCCTTTTGAAATAAAAGCAGAAAATGTTATTATTGAAGGAGCTTCCACTTCTGATTATCCGCTTCAAAAGAAAAGACATTCTTTGGAATATTTAAGAAGTATTGCCCATTTAAGACCTAATACAAATACTTTTTCTGCTGTATTCAGAGTAAGATCTGTTCTTGCGTACGCTATTCATAAATTCTTTAATGAAAGAGGATTTGTGTATGTTCATACTCCTCTTATTACGGGAAGTGATTGTGAGGGCGCAGGAGAAATGTTCAGAGTAACTACTCTTGATATAAATGACGTTCCAAAAACTTCCGATGGAAAAATTGATTTTTCACAGGACTTTTTCGGAAAGGAAACAAGTCTTACCGTATCGGGACAGCTTGAAGCCGAAACTTTTGCAATGGCTTTTGGAAATGTTTATACTTTTGGACCTACGTTTAGAGCAGAAAACTCAAATACTGCAAGACATGCGTCGGAATTTTGGATGATTGAACCAGAAATAGCTTTTGCAGATATTAATGACGATATGAAACTTGCTCAGGATATGATGAAATATGTAATTTCTTATGTTCTTGAAAACTGCAAAGCTGAAATGGAATTTTTCAATAATTTTGTTGAAAAAGGGCTTATTGAAAAGCTTGAAAATATAATTAATTCTGATTTTGTTCATATTACTTATACAGAAGCTGTTGAAATACTTGAAAAATCAGATGAGAAATCAGATGAGAAATTTGAATATCCGGTAAGTTGGGGTGCGGAACTTCAGACCGAACACGAAAGATATTTAACCGAAAAGGTTTATAACAAACCTGTGTTTGTCACTGATTATCCTAAAGAGTTTAAAGCCTTTTATATGAGACTTAACGACGATCAGAAAACTGTTGCCGCTATGGATCTTCTTGTCCCGGGCGTAGGAGAAATTGTAGGCGGAAGCCAGAGAGAAGAAAGAATAGATGTTCTTTTAAAAAGAATGGAAGAATGTGGTCTTAAACCTGAGGATTATTCATGGTATCTTGATTTGAGAAAATACGGAAGCGCTAAACATTGCGGTTTTGGCTTGGGATTTGAAAGACTTGTTATGTATGTTACGGGAATTTCAAATATAAGAGACGCTATTCCTTTCCCGAGAACACCTAAAAATGCAGAATTTTAATAATATATATTAAATTATTTCGGAGGACTTTTATCATGTCGCATTATAAAAATTTATCTCTGTCAGAGCTTGAAAAAATATATGGCAATTTAAAAAATGAGTATAATTCTTATAAAGAAAAAAATCTTAGTCTTGATATGTCAAGGGGAAAACCAAGTCCGAAACAATTGTCTTTATCTGATGAAATGCTTAAAGTTGTTATTTCAAGCAAGGATTATATGGGAGAAAAAGGCGTAGACTACAGAAATTACGGCGTATTGGACGGAATTGATGCGGCAAAGAATTTGTTTTCAAAAATACTTGAAGTTAAGCCTTCTGAGGTAATTGTGGGAAATAACTCAAGCCTTAATATGATGTATGATACGGTGATGAGATGCCTATTATTAGGTTCGGGAGAAGGAAAAACTCCATGGATAAAACAGGGAAAAATTAAATTTTTGTGTCCCTCTCCTGGATATGATAGACATTTTGCTGTTTGTGAACATTTTGGAATAGAAATGATAAATATACCTATGGATGAAAACGGTCCGGATATGAATATGGTAAAAAAATATGTTGAACAAGACGATAGTATAAAAGGTATATGGTGTGTTCCGAAATATTCAAATCCTACCGGAATAACTTATTCCGATGAGGTGGTAAGAGAATTTGCAAATCTTAATCCAAAAGCGGATGATTTCAGAATATTCTGGGATAATGCTTATGCGGTTCATCATCTGTATGAAGATGAAGATAAGCTTTTAAATTTAAAAGAACTTTTGGAAACCAACAATAAAGACGATATGATATTTATTTTCGGTTCTACTTCAAAAATTACTCATTCAGGTTCAGGAATTGCCGCTTTTGCTTCTTCTGAAAGCAACGTGAAATTTATGAAAAAGCTTCTTTCTATACAAACTATTGGAAGCGATAAGCTTAATCAGCTAAGACATACAAAATTTTTAAGTTCTTATGAAGAACTTAAAAAACACATGAAAAAACATGCTGAAATTATAAGACCTAAATTTGAAAAGGTTTTGGAGATTCTTGACAGAGAGCTTAAAGGTTTAGACATAGCTGAATATACAAGACCGAAAGGCGGATATTTTATTTCATTTGATACTCTTGAAGGCTGTGCAAAAAGAACTGTTCAGCTTTGCAGAGAATGCGGTGTTACTTTAACGGGAGCCGGAGCTACGTTTCCTTACGGCAAAGATCCGCTTGATAAAAACATTCGTATTGCTCCTACATATCCTCCGATTGAAGAGCTTGAAGAAGCTATGGAAATATTTGTGATATCTTTGAAGCTTGCCACTTTTGAAAAATTAATGAAGGATAGGGCATAGTTATTTTAATAAAAAATATTCTGTCATTTCGAAAGAGAAACGGAGAATAAAAATATTCTTTGCTTCCTTTGAAATGGCAGTTTTATTATTGCAATATTATGTTTTTATATTTATAATATACGTATATTTTAAGAAAGGAAGTCTTTGAAAAATGACAAACAGATACGAAAGTCCGTTCAGCACAAGATATGCAAGTGATGAAATGCAGTATATATTTTCAAATGATAATAAATTTAAAACCTGGAGGAAATTATGGATTGCTCTTGCAAAGGGGGAAAAAATGCTGGGGCTTGACATAACAGACGAGCAGATTGAAGAACTTGAAAAATATAAAGACGAGATAAATTATGATGTGGCAAAGGAAAGAGAAAAGCAAGTTCGCCACGACGTTATGTCTCATGTATACGCTTACGGTGTACAGTGTCCGAAAGCGAAGGGAATTATACATCTTGGGGCAACTTCATGCTATGTCGGGGATAATACTGATATTATTGTTATGAAGGAAGCTTTGGAGCTTGTGCGAAACAAGCTTGTAAATGTTATTGATTTATTTTCAAAATTTGCTGATGAAAATAAAGATATTCCCTGCCTTGCATATACTCATTTGCAGCCGGCTCAGCTTACTACTGTAGGAAAAAGAGCTACTCTTTGGATAAATGAGTTTTTAATGGACCTTTATGATATAGAATACAGGCTTTCAAATATGAAAATAAGAGGCGCAAAAGGAACAACCGGTACCCAGGCGTCTTTTATGGAGCTTTTTGACGGTGATGAAGAAAAAATTAAAGAGCTTGAAAAGTTTGTGGCTCATGAAATGGGATTTGACGGAAAAGTAGTTCCTGTTTGCGGACAGACTTATTCAAGAAAAATAGATTCTCAGATAGTTGACGTCCTTTCCGGGATTGCTCAGTCGGCATATAAATTTTCAAATGATATGAGAATACTTCAGAATTTCAAAGAGCTTGAAGAACCTTTTGAAAAAAATCAAATTGGTTCATCTGCTATGCCTTATAAAAGGAATCCTATGAGAAGCGAGAGAATTTCTGCTTTATCAAGATATGTTATAGTAAATTCCTTAAATCCTGCTATGACTTCTTCTACACAGTGGTTTGAAAGAACTTTGGACGATTCTGCAAATAAAAGAATTGCTGTTGCGGAAGCATTTTTGGCAGTTGATTCTATACTTAATATACTTATAAATGTCGCAGACGGTATCGTTGTTTATCCTAAAGTAATAAGAGCAAGAGTTATGAAGGAACTTCCCTTTATGGCGACTGAGAATATTATGATGGCCGCTGTAAAAAAAGGCGGTGACAGGCAGGAACTTCATGAGAGAATCAGAGAACATTCAATTGCTACAGGAAAAGTTGTAAAGGAACAGGGACTTGAAAACGATCTTGTGGAAAGAATTGCAAATGATCCTATGTTTAAAATAACGAAGGAAGAAATTCTTGCAATTTTAAATCCAGAAAACTTTACGGGAAGAGCAGAAAGTCAGGTTAAAGAATTTTTAAGAAATGATGTTTATCCCGTAATTGAAAAATACAGAGAAATTTTGGGATATAAAGCTGAAATTAATGTATAAGTTAAATAATATATACAAAAAACATTGACTAAAAACGGCAATAGTTGTATAATAATCATTGTTGCATTTTTGCTGCATAAATTGATAAATATATCGGAGGTTATAAATAATGAGCAAGACAAAAAGTATAATTGCTCTTAGTCTTGTAATTTTGATAGTAATCGGACTGGGTCTTTTGGCGTGGTTTGGTATTTATATCGGTGAAAACGGAAATACTTTCAAAATTCCAAGTGTAAGAGACGATCATGCAGGTATAAAAAGAGGCCTTGATCTTGTAGGAGGATCTATAATTACATATCAGGCAGTAATTGATGAAGATATAAGCGACGCTGACTTAAAATCAGGTATGGACAGCGTTCTTGCCATGATGGTAAACAGGCTTGACGCTTTAAATTACACTGAAGCAAATGCATATCTTTCGGGAGACAGAAAAATTACTATTGAAATACCCTCTGTTTCCGATCCTGCTGAAGCTATTAAAAAGCTTGGCGCTACCGCAAAGCTTGAGTTTGTAGATTCTGACGGAAATGTTGTTTTGACCGGAGATGATATTGAGAAAGCTTACGCAGATAACGGAATGAACAGTCAGCAACAGCAGCAGCTTATGGTATATTTAAATTTGAAAAAAGACGCGGTTTCAAAATTTTATGAAGCTACAAAAGCAGCGGCCGCAAAAGGAACGAGCAGTGGAAACAATTATATTGCTATAATGCTTGACGGAGAAATTATTTCAAGACCTTATGTATCTTCTGCAATAAATTCCGACACTTGTCAGATAGAAGGTGATCCGGAACAGGCAGTTTATCTTGCAAATATTATTAATTCAGGACGGTTGCCTTTTGCTTTAAAAGATATTGAATCAAGAACTGTCGGCGCGTCTCTTGGTGCAGAGGCTTTATCTACGTCCGTATGGGCAGCTTTTATAGGTATTGCGCTTGTTTGTATTTTTATGATTGCCGTATATAGACTTCCGGGGCTTATGGCATCTATAGCTCTTGGATTCTATATAGGTCTTATATCTCTTATTTATGTACTTATGGGCGTTAACATTTCACTTCCGGGAGTTGCAGGTATAATATTATCCATTGGTATGGCAGTAGACGCCAATGTGGTTATTTTTGAAAGAATAAAGGAAGAACTTCGTCTTGGCAAAACAGTAAAGGCTGCGGTAAAATCAGGTTTCAGCCGCGCTTTATGGGCTATACTTGATTCTAATATTACAACTGCTATTGCCGCTGTAGTCCTTATGTTCCTTGGCACCGGTCCCATTAAAGGATTTGCAATAACGCTTCTTACAGGTGTAATTGTTTCTATGTTTACTTCGCTTGTAATAACAAGACTTTTGTTAAACTGCTGTATTGGTCTTAAAATAAACAACACAAAAGTTTATGGCGCATAAGGAGGGATAAATATGGAGAAAAATTATAAATTTCATATAGTAAAAAAACGTAAAATCTTCTTTATTATTTCCTTAGCTGTTATTCTTGCCGGAATAATCTCTTTTGTTATTCAGGGTTTTAATCTTGATATTGATTTTATCGGCGGTACTTCAATGCAGATAGAAAATATAGGTGTTGAGGCTGACAGAGCGCAATGTGAAAAAATAAGCGGAATTGTAAAAGATGTCGCAGGATTTGAAGCTTCTTCAGTTCAAAAGATAGGAGATGACGGAAAAGGTGTTTTAATAAAGACAAAAGCTATTGACAGTGAAGTAAGCGATAAGATATTTAAAAGCATAAAAACAGAATATAATATAACTGCTGAAGCTCCCGCGTCGGTTGATAATGTAAGTGCAAGCGTTGGCTCAGAACTTACAAAACAGGCAATTTGGGCTGTTTCCATCGCTATTGTTCTCATACTTGTATATATAGCGTTCAGATTTGAATTGAAAGTAGCTTTATCTGCCATTATTGCTTTAATACATGATGTTTTGATTATGCTTACTTTCTATACAATATTCAGAATTCCTGTTAACATGACTTTTGTTGCGGCTCTTTTGACAATACTTGGGTATTCGATTAATGCAACTATTATTATATTTGACAGAATTCGTGAAAACAGCAAGTATAAATCAAAAGAAAGCCTTGAAGATAAGGTTAACCGTTCTGTATGGCAAACTATGGGACGTTCTTTAAATACTACTATAACTACCTTATGTACTATCGATACTCTTGCAATTATTGGTGTTTCTTCGATTAAGATTTTTGCAGTGCCTATTATTGTAGGACTTCTTGCCGGACTATTTTCTTCCGTATTTATTTCAGGAAATCTTTATTATTTGTTTAAAAGAGAAAAAGGAACGGCTAAAAAAGTAAAAAAAGCTTAAAAAATAAAAAAGACGGATTTTAAAATCCGTCTTTTTTAATAAAATATATTTTAAAAATGCTAATAAAAGGTATTAGTAAAAAATATTGTATAAAAAAAGATTCTTCGGGGCATGAACCTCTCAGAATGACGAAACGGCGAATAGCCTGTCATTTTGAGCCGTTAGGCGAAGAATCTTTTGTGTTTTTATAATTGAAATTAGTTTGCTGTAGATTATTTTTAATTTGCTTTTTTATAGTTTGATACCATTCTTTGAGCCATTACAAGCTTGTAATAATGACCTTTTTTTGCAAGAAGTTCTTTATGATTGCCCATTTCAACAAGCTTTCCTTTATTTAATACTATTAATCGGTCAGCATTTTTTAAAGTTGACAGCCTATGGGCTATTGCAAAGGTTGTACGGCCTTTTATAAGTCTTGTTAAAGCGTCTTGAATTATTTTTTCCGTTTCGGTATCAAGGGCAGAAGTCGCTTCGTCAAGTATAAGTATTTTCGGATCATTTAAAATTGCTCTTGCTATGGCTACTCTTTGTCGTTCACCGCCAGAAAGAGTAAGGCCTTTTTCTCCGATTTCCGTTTCATATCCGTTTGGAAGTTTTGTTATAAAATCATGAGCGCTTGCAACTTTTGCCGCTTGTATAATTTCTTCAAAGGTTGCGTCAGGTTTTGCATATCTTATATTATCATATATAGTTCCTTTAAATAAAAACGTTTCCTGAAGAACAACTCCCATTTTATGGCGATAATTTTCACTTGAAATATCTTTTAACGGAACGTTGTCAATTAAAATTTCTCCTTCGTTTGGATCATATAGTCTCATTAAAAGATTTATAAGCGTTGATTTTCCTGAACCGGAATGACCTACAATACCAATCATTTCACCGGGATGTATTTTGAAATTTATATTATTTAAAACGGGTTCGTGACTTAAATATCCGAAACGAACATTTTTAAATTCTATTTCTCCTCCGATATCTGTATTCTTAGGAAGATCTGCCTCAATTACATCACATTCTTCATCCATTACTTCAAAGATTTTTGATGCTGAAGTCATTGCGCTTGTTATCATACGGGGAATCATACTGAAAAAACGAAGCGGTGCATATATCATAGAAGTATATGATATCCATTTTACCAATGCTCCCATAGGCATATTTCCGTTTAGTACGTTGCTTGCACCGAAATATATTATCATAAATTGTCCTATGGTCATTATAAAGCCCATTGTAGGAAATGTTACCGCCCAAAATCTTTCGTTATCTATTGCAATATCTCTGAAGTTTTTACAGGCTTTTTTAAAACGGTTTATTTCTTTTTGTTCCTGACCATAGGATTTTACAACTCGAATACCGCTTAAAATATCATGAAGGACATTATTAACTTTTGAATTTGCATTCCAATGTCTCCAGTTACGAAATTTCATTGAATTTCTGATTGCAAATATTAAAAGACATACTACGGGAACAGGCAGAAGTATCATAAGAGCGAGTTTCCAGTCTAAAAATAATACTACGGCAGTAACTGCTATAAGCGTTAAAGATTGTACTAAAATGTTAGGAAGGTCCTGACATAGAAATCTTTGAAGCTGCTGGGTATCGGAAGTAACTCTTGATATAAGTCCGCCGGTAGATTTTTTTGCTACTGAATTTATAGATAAGGAATGTATTTTTTCATATACATCGTTTCTCATATCCCGCACTATTGAGTTACCTAATTTTGCGTTAAGACGTCCTCTCAAAATTGCAATTAAGCTGTTGACAAGGAAAAGAGCTACCATTATGAATATCCAGAAGAAGAATTCATTAATATTGATATTTTCAGATCCGTTTGCGGCAGCCGGGGATAAAAATCCGTCTACAATTTTTTCATTTATCATGGGATTGATAAGTGAAAAACCTATAGGTATTATCATTAATACAAATATAAGTATGAAATATAAAGAATACCTTTTTACATAATGCATAAGCTTTTTTATTACGCCGGATTTTTTATCGCACCGCATACACACCTGAGTTCCCGGAATATATGGTTTTTTGCATATAGGGCAATATGTCTCGGGAGTTGAATCATATATTGCGCATCCGTTTTCTATAAGTGAAGAAAGTCCTAATGCCACGGTTGCAATTTTTGGGTAATCCCGTCTTGTACTGCTGCATATGAAGGTATCTTTTCCGTCTTTACAAGCGCAGATATATCCTCCGCCGATTACGCTTTTTGAAGTAAATTTATCATAGTCGGATATTTTCATTTCTTTAAAAAGCTTATTATTGTGAAATATCAAAATCGTATTGTCAGCCGCATATAAATATCCATCGGCATATTTACTGTCAACCAAGTCAAAAAATACTGCATAATGAACCTTTTTAAAATTGTAATTTTTTATAATATCAGAAATTTCTTTAGGGGCGTCATAGAGTAATTTCATTAAAATCCCCCCTTATACAAATCTCAGCAGATAATTTGCATTTTTTCCGCCTTTTTTAAGTAAAGTATCGACTTTATATCTATTACCGTCTACGTCGGTTATTATAAGATATCCTAAATTTGTTTTTCTTACGTTACGAAATAAATCTCTTGCGGCAAATTCCGTATCTCCCGAGGTTGTAGTGACTGAAAAAGTTATATATCCGTATTTATCTTTTATTGATTTTATACTTAGTATTTCAGGTACAAAATATCTGTTATCCAAATGTTTTGTTAAAAGATTTACGGTTTTTTCGTCAAATTCTTCAAGGTCTCCTATAATACCTATTTCTATTTCTTTTTCACCAGATTCGTCTTTTATAACAATAAATTTATTATGACTCATATTTGGAAATGTACGGTATACGTAAACTGTATCATAAATTTTATCGTTATATTTCATTCCGCAAAGTCCGCCTTTGTTTTCAAAGAACGAAGCTTCTTTTGGAGTTATGTAATTAATTTCATATTCTTTTTTTTCTTCCATTATCATATCACCCTTTCCGCATTTATTCTGTTATTCCGATATGTTTTAAAGCTTCTGTCTGTATTTTATAAAGGTTATAAAATTCGCCTTTTTTCTTTATAAGCTCGTCATGGGTACCTGATTCTTTTACCTTTCCGTGTTCAATAACTATGAGAGAATCCGCATCTTTCAGCGTTGAAAGTCTGTGAGCTATCATTAAAGTTGTTCTTCCCTCGATTAAGGTATTGAGAGCTTTTTGAATTTGTTTTTCTGTTTCTGTATCCATAGCGGCTGTTGCTTCATCCAGGATAAGAATTTTTGGGTTTTTAAGTATTGCTCTTGCAATAGATATACGCTGGCGTTCTCCTCCGGAAAGGCTTCGTCCGCCTTCGCCTACAAATGTTTCATATCCGTCGGGAAGATTCATTATAAATTCGTGGGCAAAAGCTGCTTTTGCGGCAGCGATTACTTCATCCATAGTTGCGTCGGATTTTGCATATTTTATATTATCGGCAATCGTGCCGATAAAAAGAAATATTTCCTGAGATACTATGGCTACGTTATCTTTTAAATCTTGAATTTTTACATCTTTGACATTATGTCCGTCTATGTATACGCTTCCGCCTTTTGTATCATAAAGACGGGTTATAAGATTTACTATTGTTGATTTTCCCGCTCCGGTTTTTCCCACTATTCCTAAAGTTTTTCCTGCTTCTACTTTGAAGCTTATATCTTTTAGTATTTGTTTATTTGGTTCGTAATAAAAATCAACGTTTTTAAATTCAACTTCACCATTGATATTTTTGAGCGAAACTGCATTTTCTTTTTCTGCAATTTCGGGAGCAGTATCGATAATTTCAAATACCCTTTGGGCGCTGTTCATGCAATCAGACCACCAGTAAAATACTTCCGTAAGAAACTGCAAAGGACTATACAGCATTCCGGTACAAGCTGAGAATGTCATTAGAACCCCGAAGCTCATAGTTCCTTTTATAACAAAGTAACCGCCTACGCCCCAGATTACAAATGTTCCTAAAGATAAAAACATATTAACGAAAGGAAATAAAGTAGACGTTACGTTTCTTAAAGTAATTTCGGCGCTGTAAACTTCATTATTTGTTTTATCAAATCTTTTAATTTCTTCTTTTTCTCCCGAAAATGCTTTTACAACACGAATACCTGCCAAAGCGTCAGATAAAAGATTGTTCATATCACTGTTTTTAAAATGAGATCTGTCAAAATAAGAATATAGAGTAGGCAGATATTTTGCAAAAAACAAAATAGTGACAGGGACGGGAATAAGGACAAGAAGAGTTATTATAGGGTTTAGATAAAAAAGAACCGATACAATAACTATTATTTGAAGTATGTTAATAATAACATACGGCGCTCCGTCTACAAGAAAATTTTGTATATGAGTAACATCGCTGTTGACTCTTGTCATAAGATTTCCGGTCTGTCTTGAAGAAAAGAAATTCATAGACAGATTTTGCATTGCGGAAAAGACGTCTTTTTTTATATCATAACAAAGTCTTGACGATACTTCTCCTATAATTGCGGCATAGAGTATTTCAAATATGTAGCTTATAACTCTTGCTATGAAAATTATCATTACCAGAAGGAAAATCATTCCGTATAATTTTCCGCCTTGGGTTAATACCTCGTCATAAAGCACGCTTCCTGTTAAAAAAGGTGATATAATTGACATTACTGATGATAAGGTTATAAGTACAAGTATTGCTGCGGTTTTGGCTTTATATCTTGTAAGATATTTGAGTACACGTTTGAACAGAGAACCTTTGTTCATACATTTTGGACATATTTTTCTTTCTGGTTCTATATATCTGCTGCCGCATACCGGACAAAACTGATCAGCAAGATTTTTTATATCATCGTTTTCTTTGTCTTCGTCAGTCAATTCGTTATTTATTGCTTTTTTAAACAAATGTTCAAAAGCGCCGATATGTCTTCCTTTTCCTGTTGTAAAGGAGCATAACGGAAAAAGATTTTCGTCTTTTTGTATTAATAATCTTCCTGTAGCCAGCATAAGCTCTACTTTCAGAGAATCAATATCGTTTTTGTCGTACGTGTCGATGAATTCATAATCATCTTTGAAAATTATTTTGTGAAGCTTTCCCTCGGTAACTGCGATATGAACGTCACAATAATTTTCATTGTCATCAAGGTCGGCGCATACATATAAAAGTATTTCCTTTCCATTATCATTTTTGTATACTGCTTCCTTGACTTTTTCGGGAATTTTTTCGATTAAATCCACAAATATCCCTCCTTATATTTTTATATCCTACATATAATAATGCAGTGTCAACGTATTGTATACCCAAAATAAAAAAAAGACAATGTTAATTTAATTGCCTTTTTTTGCATATTCAAGCATAAGTCTGTTTTATTCCTGAAATAATGCCGAATACTCCAAAATACTCTTTTTTTCTTCTGTTTTAATTAAAAATATTGGCTTTTTCATTTTCTATACCGCTAAACATAAAACTTATGCTGTTTTTTAATGGTTTCATTTTCTCGGTATTGAGAAGATTATTATTTATTATATAAGATGCAGTGTCTTGAGCTTGTTTTAAAGTTATCATATCTGAGGAAATATCGCTTATTTTTAGAGGGGGAAGTCCGTGTTGTTTTGATCCGAAAAAATCTCCCGGTCCTCTAAGCGCCAAATCCTGCTGTGAAATTTTAAAACCATCATTTTCTTTTGCCATTATTTTTAATCTTTTTTGAGTAAGAGGATTTTTGGCGTCAGATATTAAAATACAGTATGATTTGCTGTTTCCTCTTCCTACTCTTCCACGAAGCTGATGAAGCTGAGACAGGCCGAATCTTTCTGCGTTTTCAACTATCATTAAAGTTGCGTTTGGAACATTTACTCCTACTTCTATAACGGTGGTGGAAACCAAAATCTGTATTTTGTTTTCAGAGAAAAGATTCATAATTTTATCTTTTTCCGTCGTTTTTAATTTACCATGTATAAGACCTACATTATAATCAGGAAAAATTTTTTGAAGATTTTCCGCATAAGTTGTCGCTGCTTTTAAGTCTTCATTATCATTTTCATCTACTAAAGGGCAAACAATATAAACTTGATTTTTATTTTTTATATGTGTTCTTATAAATTTATTTATACGGTCTCTGTATTTATTATTTACAAAAAAAGTATCTACTTTTTGTCTTCCCGGAGGAAGCTGGTCTATAACGGAAATATCTAAATCTCCATACATAATTAAAGCAAGGGTTCTTGGAATCGGGGTAGCGCTCATAACAAGAACATGAGGATTTTCGCTTTTATCGGCAAGGTTTGCTCTTTGCCATACTCCGAATCGATGCTGTTCGTCTGTTATTACAAGGGAAAGGCTTTTAAATTTTATATCGTCGGATATAAGAGAATGAGTTCCTATTATAAGATTTATATCTCCGTTTTTAAGTCTTTCTTTTATGCTTTCCTTATCTTTTTTTGAAGTTGACGAAGTAAGAATATCAATATTTATATTAAATTTGGAAAGAGTTTCTTTAAAATAGTCAAAATGCTGTTTTGCAAGAATTTCCGTAGGTACCATAAGAGCACACTGATAATTGTTTTTTACAGTTAAATAACAAAGGGCGGCGGCGACAAGGGTTTTTCCGCTTCCTACGTCTCCTTGAACAAGCCTGTTCATTGAATAATCTTTTTTCATATCGGACAAAGCTTCGTTTATACATCTTTTTTGTGCATCTGTAGGTGTAAAGGGGAGAGAAGCATAAAATTCCGATAAATCGGAAAAAGAGTTTTTATAAGAGGTTTTTTCTCTGTTTCGGCTTTTTAATAAAAACATTCCAAGCTGTAATGTTAATAATTCTTCAAAAGAAAGGCGTTTTCTTGCTTTTTCCAGAGATTCTATGTTTTTTGGAAAGTGGATATTTAAATAAGCTTCTCGTTTTGAAATAAGATTAAATTTATTAATAATTTCTTTTGGAAGAGTTTCGTCAAATTCATTGATAGCAATTATACTTCCTTTTACTATTTTTCTTATAATATCCTGACTGAGTCCTTTTGTAAGCCTGTATACAGGTAAAATATCGCCTTTGGGATTTTCTGATATTACAGGCTCAACAGCAGGGTTTACCATTTTATAGGAAGTTATATCTCCTGTTATTTTTCCGTAAAAAAGATAAGTTTCGCCTTTTTTTAATTTATCGGCAATATATTTATTGTTAAAAAAAATAACGGGCATTGACGCAGTTTCATCAGATACCGTGAATTTTATTAAATCTGTTTTTCTTTTGGTTTTTGAGATTCTGATATTTGAAGTAATTGTAGCTGTAACGCTTTGATTTTCATCTATAACGACGTCTTTTATTTTTACAATGGAGGTTCTGTCTTCGTAAGCTCTAGGGAAAAAAGAAAGCAGGTCATAGAGAGTTTTTATTCCAAGTTTTGAAAAAAACTGAGCTCTTTTTTCTCCTACGCCTTTTATGAATTTTATATCTTTTTCCAAAAGCATATTATCACCTCATTCTAATTTATGTTATCA
>CAKTDK010000018.1 GCA_934541205.1 uncultured Eubacteriales bacterium | reverse complement strand
GTTTAAAACACAAGACAAAGCCTGATTCATTTTTCCGTATACATTATCTTCATGAGGCTTTTCATCACAATTTTTCAACTTTTCTATTCTGTTTTCAAGTTCAGAAATAATATTATTTTTTATATCTGACATAACACTCACTCTCCTTTAATTATATTTTGGATTTTTTAAAATATTTTATTATAATTATTGAAAAATTTTTTAAAAAATGATATTATATGAAAGTTGTTACTTATATGGAGATGTACCCAAGAGGCTGAAGGGTCCGGATTCGAAATCCGGTAGGTCGGTTTTGCCGGCGCAAGAGTTCAAATCTCTTCATCTCCGCCAATATAATTAGATAGACCTGTTCTTAAAAAGTGCAGGTCTATTTAATTTTTAAAATATTGAATTAATTTTCAACTATGATATAATCAAATTGATAAATAGTAATTTAAAAGGATGATATATGCAAAAAAGTTTTATTAACAAGCTCAAAGAATTTTCAATTAATGACAAGCATATTGAGAGTGTTATTATTGTTGGATCTTATGCAAGAGGAACAAACAAAGAAACTTCTGATTTAGATCTATGTATTATAACAACAAATAAAAATGAAATGATTAAAAATCCTGATTTCGTTAAGAAATTTGGATCATTTTATAAAATACAAACAGAATATTATGGGGCGTGCACTTCTATTCGAGTTTGGTATGAAAGTGGATTAGAAGTAGAGTTTGGTATTGTTGAACCTCCTTGGATTAGTTTGCCTTTAGATAATGGTACACACAAAGTATTAAGTGACGGATATAAAGTTATTATAGATAAAAAGAATTATTTTCAAGATTTGAAACTTTAAAAAATTATAATTTACTTTTATAAATATACAATATAAACTTAGAATTCAAATACATCTTAAAAATATTAAAATGTATCTTTTTTGTCCATCTTTTTCATATCAGCACGGACTGCGTCCCTTTGAAAAACCCGGCTTTGCCGGGTTTTTCTTTTTCCCATTTGTGACTCCCACTGCAATATATTTTATTGTACCTTCGTTCTTCCTTATATATCTTAAGGCAATTTAGCTTGACAACCTTTATGTCTTAACATCCTGTACGGACAGAAAATTTAATTCTATACCGTAAAGTTTAAATCAATATGATCTTTCGGCTAAAAATCTCAATACGTAAATTTCACACAATTCTTTTTCTCTTTTTAATTAAATCACTCTCGGTTTCAACAATATGTTTACAGCAAAACCTCGATAATATTAGAACAAAAATCACGATAAGTCTTTGTTCTATATATACCGAGGTTTTATTTATATTATAGATTTTTGTGGAATTAATTATAAACATACCTAAGGTTTTACATTTTGTATTATTCCATGCGGATGATGAGGCGGTGCATATATTGTATAGATTTTCATAGAACAATTTCCGGTATTAACAATATTATGCCAAGTTCCAGCCGGAACAAAAACAGCATATCCGTCGCAAATCATACGCTGATAATTCAGACAATCTTTAGAATCCCCCATAAAAACTGTACCGTTTCCGCTTTCAATACGAATAAATTGATCCGTATCTGTATGTACCTCTAATCCGATTTCTCCTCCTTGAGGAATACACATTAATGTTAACTGTAAATTGCATCCTGTCCACAACGCTGTCCTATAATTTGAATTTTGCATAGAATATTGCTTTATATTAGCAACAAACGGTTTTGGTCCATAATCATTTACAGGCATTTGATTCATATGCATATTATTTTTATAACTCATATAATCTCTTCCTTTCATATTATCATATGAGCCTCTGCATTAGACGGTGACACTAAAATATACGAAATTTTCCTCTAATTTATTTTCAATTTTTCTTAGTGAGTTGTTTTTCAAGTAAATTTTTTGTCATTTCAGAAGACATCGCCCTGTAATAATAGTATCCCTGTATCATATCGCAATGCATTTTTCGAAGCATTTCCGCCTGCTGCCTTGTTTCTACACCCTCACACAAAACCTCTATTTTAAGCTCATGACCGAATTTTATAAGACCAGCTAATATTGCCCGGCTTTTTTCATTTTCAGCATTATCAAGTATGCTTTTATCAATTTTTATGTAATCTATAGGATAATTGCTCATATCCGCAAAAGAAGTATATCCGCTTCCAAAATCATCAAGGGCAATACTTATTCCCTGACTTCTAAGCCATTTAACGTTTTCAATACCTTTTTCTTTTCCTTTTGCCAAAATGCTTTCGGTAATCTCAGCCAAAAGGTTTTCTTTGTCAATATCATACTTGGAAATTATACTGCTAACACGCTTTACAAAATTCTCATCGTTTAAAGTAATTCTTGAAAAATTAACCGATATTTTAAATTCATTTTTCCCTTCATTTTTAAGTTCCTTCAAAAAACCGCATACCATATCAAGCATATAATAATCCAATTCACTTATCATATTTTCTCGTTCCATAACTTCTATAAACTGACTTGGAAAAATAAGTCCCTGCGTAGGATGCTGCCATCTTATAAGAGCTTCTCCTCCGATAATCTGTTCTCTTTTTGCTTCAACAAAAGGATGTAAAAATAAAACAAACTGATGCTGCGAAAGAGCCTTTTCTGCCTGCATAATTACCTGACGTTCACTTTGAGCTTCTTTTAACATCTTGTCATCACTGAACATATATTCAACCTTATTTTTTTCAGCCTTTTCATTTGCAAGCTGCGAATATAATATCGTATTTTCCGGATTATGATCCTTTAAATCCATCTTATATATCCCTGCTCTTGGATTCAGTTCAAAATCCCTGTTCTGAATATTTTTATATTCATTTAAATTATAAAAAACACTGTTAAGCCATTGTATTAATTCGTCCTGTCCTACAGTAAGCTTTGCAATATAAAATCTGTTTTCTCCTATTTTTGCAAGTATATCAGTATCCTTTATATAAGAATTTAATATTGAAGCAGTATACTTTAAAGCATTTTCCACTTCGCTGTTATCACTGTATTTTCTTATGCGGTCACAGTTAATTGAAATACAGATAACATAATACAAAGCTCTGTTTTTATCATGAATAAACTGTCTAAAATATTTTTCAAAATATAATTGGTTTCCAAGTCCTGTAACCGTATCTTTCAAATAATAATCTTCATATTTCTTTTTATATAAATAATGATAAATAACAGCACCGATTAAACTCAATATTAAAAATATTACCGCAATTATAAGTATAATTATAATAATTTTTGTATAATAAACAGGAAGTCTTTGCGAAGCAGCAGTCAAAGTCAAATAGCTTCTCTTATTATAATCCATATTTTTTATCGCATCATTTACAATATTTTTAAAATCCTGCTTTGCAATCTCGGTAAAAAGAATACAAACTGAAGTATCTTCACCTTTAAATTCAAAAGAAAACGCTTTTTCGCTTGCAGTCAACCCGTTTGGAATCTCATCTTCAGTCCATCCGGAAATTATTTCTGCCTGTTTATTTTCAGCCAAATATAAACGATTATCCTTTTTTGAAGGATGAATATATTCAAATTTTATTCCTGTTTCTTTTGATATTTCTTCATATAAAAGAGGCATAACGCCCTTATATACTTCTTCCTTTTCATCATAGTATTCAATAGGATAAAGCGAAGGATTTCCCGCAACATAAATAACCTCTGAATCTTCTTGCGAAACGGCATAAGTTTTTAAAGGTACGGCAACAAAAAAAGCAATAATAAATACCAAAAAACACCTTTTTAAAAATTTAACCATCTGAATCTTCATCCTCTTGTTTATCCTCATAGCCTTCCGTTAATAACTTTTTACACAACTCTTCTCCTCTTAAAATAGTGGTATCCAAATCGGAATTGATTTGTTCAAAAAGCTGGCGAAAAGAATTTTTAAATTTTTCAATACTTTCCTGACAGTCTCTTAATCTATTTACTTCTTCATTTCTGAAAACTGCGCTTTTTTCTTTTATTTTTGCAGCTTTATTTTCCGCAGAAGCAATAACCTGCTCACTGACATTATGAGCATCCATAATTGCCCGGGAAATGTCCATTTGGCGTTCTTTCATTTTTAAATTCTCATTTTCCAGCTGTTCTATTTTTTCCTGAAGCGCTTTAATCTGCTGTGAATAATACTGATCTTTTTCTAAAACACTATGAGAAAATTCTTCATTAATCTGAGCAATATATTCACATACGGAAGACTTTTTATATCCGAATATAGAAGTTGGAAGTGAATTAATTGTTAACATTGAAAATCCTCTCCGATTTAAAAAATTATTATTTTACATTTACATCTTTTCTCTCAATTTTTCCCCAGTGAAGTTTCTTTTTCTTATATCCCATAAAGGCTGTTCCTCGTACAAAAGCTATAATAAATCTTAAAAAACCTACCTCAAATCCGCAAAGCAAAAGCGCCTTTAATGCATCTTTTAAAGAAATATTCAAATCTATAGTCTGAATACGGGCAAAAAATGCTGTAATAGACAAAATTGAACCAAAAGCACAGTATATAAGAAAAAACAAAATCATAAACGGCACATTTATCAAATCAAAGAAAAAAGCAAGTATAATCGTAAATATTCCGAATATCTCAATATAAGGCGACAAAAGCTCATAAAAAAGAAAATAAAGATATGATATAAAACTTACTGTGCCGAATTTCGGATTTGCAAAAATATTTTTATGCTTCCACATACTCTGAAAAAGCCCGATATGCCAGCGTCTTCTCTGTTTTCTTAAATCTTTTAACTTTTCCGGAGCTTGACTCCAGCATATTGCATTTGAAGCATATTTTATCTTATACGGTATATTATTTTCACGGCAGAATACATGAAGCTTTACCACAAGTTCCATATCCTCTCCCATTGTAGAAACATCATATCCTCCTGCAGAAATTACTATATCCTTTCTGAAAAGTCCGAAAGCTCCGGATATAATTATATTTCCGTTAAATTTATCAAAAAGCATCCTAGCTGCAAGAAAAGAACGGTCATATTCCAAAACCTGCATACCGGCAAGAATACTTTTCGGCATTCTGTAATAATTTACTCTTCCGTTTTCAAGCTCAACATCATTTGACGGACGAACCGCTCCTCCGACTGCCACAACTCTTGTATCATCCAAAACAGGCTGAACAATTTTAGTCAAAGAATTATACTGCAAAACCGAGTCTGCATCCATACATATAAAATAAGGATATTTTGAAACATTTATTCCCATATTCAAAGAATCAGCTTTGCCTCCGTTTTCTTTTGAAACCAAAGTAATCGGTATTCCGTCAACAATACCTTTATAAATAAATTTTTCGTATTTACATTTAACACATCTTCGAATAGGCTGAGAAACAGGATGAAGATTAAAAGTATCTATTACTTTTTTTGCTGTATCATCCTTTGACCCATCGTCCACAACAATGATTTCATATAACTTATAATCAAGATACAGCAAAGACTGTACAGTTTTAGCTACAGTAATCTCTTCATTATATGCAGGAACAATAATACTTACAGGTACATAATAATTGTCAATCAAAACATTTTTGAGTTTCTCCTGCCTTCTTTTTATATAAAGTTCAGAAGAACCTACAATAACGGAAAGAAGTAAAAATGTTGAATAACCGATTAAATATATAATAAAGAAAACTCCCACAATATCAAAGAAAAATTTAACCGCGTCAGTAGCAGTAAATGTCATAAAGCTTCACCAGCCTTTCTAAGATATGCCTGCTGCTTTTGTTCATACATGCAATAAGTAAGAATTTCCCTCGCATATCTGTCATTTCCGTTTAAAATATCCGTAAGCTCCATAGGATCTGCCTCAAGCTTTATAAGGCTTTGAGCCGCATTAAGCCTGACATACCATATAGAACTGTGAAGAGCCTTTTTCAAAGCGTCTACAGTTTCCTTACCAGGATAATTTCCAAGCGCCGTAGCGCTTATAACAGCATAGTTATATTTTGCTTCTGATGTATCCGAAAGCATATTTATTAAAACACGATAAGCTTCTTCATAATAATAACGTCCAAAATAACGTATAGCGCTGTATCTTACCTCATCGTCATATTTTGTATTTTTAAGAATTTCCAGCACCTTACCGCAATGACTTCCTGTTTTAAAACGAATATAATTTAAAATTGCTGTCTGCATGCCAGAAGAATATTTTTCAAAATCATTCCACAGCATTGAAATCAAAGTTTCATGATTTCCTTCAAAAGTCAAAAGCCCGTCGGTAATAAGCTTAATATGATGAAAAACACCGGATTTATCCATTAAAATAAGAGCCTCTGCAACCGCCTGAGCATCTCCAAAACTATATAAAGCTTTTAAAGCATTTTCACGGCAATAAAGATTGTTTTCTGTTACCATCTGTTTTATAGAAGGTTTTATGGAATCAAAAGGCTTGCCGCGGCAAACTTTAAACTTTGCCAACAAATACGCATAATATGCAAGTTTTATTTTTTCTTTGCGGCTGTATACAGACATTAAATATGTAAAAGTTCCCATATTCTTGGTTAAAAAAATATCAACCCCCTGCACATCCTCTTTTTGAAGTTCGGTCAGTGCCTGGTCAAAAGCGACAAGCTTATTTACACTTTTTAAATTCCTTTTTAAAGTTTCTTTCTGCTTACTTTCTAAAATACCGTTTTCACGAATGCATCGAATTTGAGATTTAATCTGATTATAAAATATTTCTTTCCTTTTAGTTGTATTTTTTTCTTTCCTTTGAAAAATCAATATGCAAACTATATTAAATATTATCATACTAACACAGATGAACATATAGGAATAAATAAGTACTTCAACTTTCAGCTTTGCCGCCTCCCTTCATTTTATATTATAAATTATTTATAATTTTCATTCCATAATTTTTGTACAATGTAATAAGAAGGTTTTAATCTTTCATGATAAGTTACGTTTTTTCCCCATCCCTCAAGTTCAAAAACCTCCATAGAAATACGCTCTTTACCGTCGCCTATACCTATATAAAGTTTATCTATAGTCTGCTGTTCAATTCCGTAATGTTCATAGTAGTCATCATGAATTCTCATTTCCGAAGGATTTGCAAAATTCAAAAGCTGCCACGGAATCTTAAGCTCAATATAATCTTTGTCAAAAATAAAATCCGAAAGAGAATTATAATCAGAAGCTTCAGGATTTGCGTTTCCGTACTGAAGCTTTCCGGTTTCATAGGTTTCCGCGCTTGCCTGCCAGTTACCTGAAATAAGCGGAGTTGCAGTCTGTAGCATAAGCTCAATAGGTTTAAAAACAGGCGTATTTAAATCAGGAGGCGATAAATAAGCGTCGGCGTCATTGGTTTCATGATAAAACATTGCTCTTAAATTTTCATATCTTTCCTGAACCAAAATACGGCTGTTCTCCTTTCCGTCTATACAAATGACAAAATCACTGTCTCTTTCAAACTTTATATTATAATTACTGCAATAATTGCTTCCCGATTTTTGAGTTGTATCTATAGGAATATAAAGCTTTTGCTGGCCGTTTTGAAATCCTTTGCTGTATATCTTAAAATAAAGAAACTTTTCATCATATTTCATAGATACGGACATATTATTTTTTTCAAAAACTTTATCCTCCTCTTTCCACTCAGAAAAATCTCCGTCCACATAACAAATACTTTTTTCTTTTCCAGGATCAAAGGAAAGAAGACCGAAATACTGCTCATTGGTCTGATAATCACTCCAATAAGGCGTATTTAACAAATCTACAGCATGCATGGTATTCCAGGTACGCTTAAACCATTCGTCCTGCCAGGTAAATATACATCCTCCGGAACAACCTGCCTCCATAATGTCTTCCCAGCACTGCGCTATAGCTTGACCTTGTTCATGTTCCGCCATATGTCCCTGATTTCTTCCTGTATTTTGGTCTTTCTGAGCCATTCCCCGTCCGGTTGAAACACCAAATTCAGAAATAACAACCGGCATAGTATGATAATTTTTTAGCATTTTTAAATATGCAAAATATGTATTAAGATTTCCGTTTTTGTCATAAAAATCTGTTTTTATATCTCCTGTAAGTACCTCATTATAAGGCACTCCCGCCTCTGAAGATACAGTTATCATTGTAGCTTTTCGTTCATCTTCTTCAATTTCCGGTTTATCGTTAATATAATTTAAATAGTCAGGATAATAAGGATAAACATGATAAGATACAAACTGTCCCGACAAAAAATTATCTGTGGTTTTTATATGTTCAACATCCACCTGGGCGCATTTCATAAAAAAAGTAGTAATATCTTCGGGATAAATAAACGGATCCGTCGTAGGCCAGTTTGAAAAAGCAATAAGCCTTTGCTGCTTATATCTTTTAGATTCATATTCTATGATTTTATCTCCGACTTTTGCAAGCATTGATTCAAAAGGCTTGGCGTCTTCCGAAGCAGACATATATGTTCCTTTGTAAGGCTCCATGTCATCATATTTGCGATCAGTATAAACAACCGTAACGTCTTCCCATTCAACTCCCAAAATATATCCCGTCACCCATTTTGATATATCCCATCTATAATAACCCGAACCTGTTCCTCTTCCGAGAGCAAGCTTTTTCTTTCCGTGTACAACATCCACCATAGTACGGCAGTCTTCAATAAAAGTATCCAAAAATTCTTCATCATAAGCATCTCTGTGAGAATTTTGTATATAATCGTTAACCCATACTCCGTGTATTAAATACAGCGGATCGTCATTATCTTTATTATATTCATAAAATGCTTCATAAAACGACGGTTGGAGAGTTATATATACGCGAATGGTATTTGCACCCATTTCCTTGATATATTTAAACCATCTGAGATATGTTTCTTTATCTATTGCATAGTCCGTAGCCCACTTTCCCGGAATACCGACTCCCATATTTACGCCCTTAATAATATATTTTTCGTTAACACCGCCTTTATTTATATAAATATCTTCTCCGGAAGTCTCAACAAAAGTTTCAACAGGCTTATCAGGATTAAAATCAATATAAAGTCCGAAACGATAATAAGCAGTATCCCACGCCAAATACGCTAAAATCAGGATAACAATTGTTATGATAAACTTCTTCATACATAATGCCTCCTGTTTTAATGATTAAATTTCTTGATTTTTGACTCATGGCAATACTGTTTTAAAATTTCTATATTTTCATCAAGCCAATTCCCTCTGTTATGAATAAAAGTCTTCATATCAGAAACCGCATCGTCAAAATTTTCAGGATTTCGCTCCGCCGGAACAAGCATATCGATATCAAATGTATAGCCCCATACTTCAAAATTTCTTTGAACGGCAGGACCAAGCCACTTTACAACATCATCAATATAATTATCAAGATATTTTTCGCTCAACACTCCCCGACGAAGCTTTTTATATTTTGAAATTACTTTATTAACAAAATATTCGTCTTTTGTCATCATATAATACCAAACATTATTCTGAAGCTCCAAATGCTGAGGATTTGTAAGAGACTGAGTATAGTTATCACAGGCAGAGTTAAAGTCCCATATACACATTTTTATTTTGCCTCTTATATCCTTATACGCATAAGTTGACAGCCAACCTGCGTCGTAATTGCAGGTAAATTCATTAATAATGAAATACTCCGCAAAAGAATCCACATCAGTATAATTCCAAAATCCGTAATTTTCAGTATCATAATCATATGAATAAAGTGCTTTTTCAAAGTCTGAAAAATCCTGTGCAATCCATTTTGCTCTTTCTTCCGTTAAATTTTTCGCCCCCGGATATACAATGTCCACATTTTGCAAATTTCGATATGCATACTGAGTAAAGGTCTGTATATTTTTCAAAGGATTTGCGCTTCCCCTGTCAAGTCTTATACAGTAGCTTGTATAAGGAGAATTTTTTAAGGGCTCGGTAAGTTTAAGCCGAGCGTCTTTTTTGCTTCCTATAGTTTCTGTCATAACATAAAGTCCGCGGTATTCCCCGTTAATAAAAACCTCACAAAACCGTACATTTGGAGAATAATCCATTATTTCTCCAGCAATATTATACCACATATAATTTCTTATAAGGGATTTATCAAGATAGGGACCGTGGAGAGCCCACTGATCAAATTTATCCATACCTATCATGGAAACATCCTTTGAATTCCCATTTTCATCAACAGCGTTAACAAGATAACTTTTTTTATCAAAAAATCTGGAGGAATTTCCTCTTATTCTTATATCAATAAAACTTTCAAGCTCTGCTTTGTCATCAAGATGATTATTTTTTCCGTCGTTATTTATCACCTTTATTTCAGCTCTTATTGAAGTGCCGCCGTCTTCAGCGGTAGTATACGTGGCCTCGTCAAGGTTTCCGTTTTCAGGTGTTATCGGTGAACCGGGAATTTCCTTTCCGGAAGTATCAATCAAAACAAGAGGAAGATGAGTGCAAAATTTTGTATCATCATGGTCGTTGCATGCTTCAAAATCGGAATTTTCCAAATGCTGATGGTAACGTGTACTTTTTTCTTTGTCCAAAGCTATAGCTATTACAGATGTAAAAATTGCTATTATACAAACTATCTCTCCCAATATTTTATACCGCACACCATCACTTCCTTCAGATAAAAATATATCAGCTGCTGATTTCATCGCTTTGTGTTACAAGATTTACATATTCCATGTTTCCTATTTCATATAAAATATCCGTAATTGTTTTTCCGTTCTTCAACGCCTTGTCAGACATTTTCCAGTTAATTTCATATATAAATTCAACGCTGTTTTCCGTAGTATTTTTAACCTTCAAAGAAGCTTTTCTGTTATAATATGTAAAAATCGCCGCCTCAACCTGCTGCTCATTCGCTCTGGCCGTTCTTATAATAAGAAGAAGTCTTTTATCATTTTTTATCCGTCCCAAAGCAACAAGAACGATAAAGACCACCACACTTCCAATTGTAGCAACCATATAATCTCCCGCTCCACAGCAAATTCCGGCAATAATAGTCCAAAAAATATATGTAGTATCTCTCGAATCTTTTATAGCCGTTCTGAAACGTACAATAGAAAGGGCTCCCACCATACCAAGAGAAAGTGCAAGGTTATTTCCTATAACTATCATAACGGTAGTTGTAAGTATAGTCAAAGTTATTAAAGTAACATTGAATTTTCGGCTATAATTCGAGCCGTAATGGGACAGCCAGTATGAAATATAGATAACAAAGCCTACCGCCGCCGCAACCAAAATACGAAGAAGTATTTCCTGTACCGTCAAATTTCCGCCTGACTCTAAAAATTCCAAAAGATATTTTTTCATTATAATCTTTCCTTTATAAAATATTTCATTAAATATCGGCATATGAAAACGTACGCGAAAGCATATATTTACTGACAGAAAGACTTCTTCTGTCAACTTGTTCCAGCATTTCTTTAATATAACTTAATAAAAATCCGTTATATTTAACTTCCATTACAGCAAGATAAGAATCAAAAACACTATTTTGAACTAAATCCTCCGAAAAAATATCAAATCTGCTTTCCGTCGCTATAATATCACTGTCAAAGGTAATCCGTATATTATTTTCAGAAGCCATAAAAGCCCTTCTGTTGTATTCCACGATTGCTTTGGGACGATAACACCTCATATTCATAAAAGAATATATTTCAACCGCAAAATCATCATTATAAAAAAGAAGAGGACTGTAATCTCCCATACAGAGTTTTTCAGCGTCCTCTCTTTTTAAAGTCAATGACCTTTTTCGCTGATAATCCCCTTCTTTTTGTTTCATTTCAAGCTTTGCAAATTTCTGGTTCGGACCATAGCACCTAAGCCTTATTTTTCTTCTTAACAGCACACCGTCAAGTTTTTCGTTATAATCGGTATCATAAGGAGTATCAAAATATAAAGAACGAATAGAATATCCTGTTCCAAGATCATGCTTATCTCTGTGAAGCACTTTTGAAAGCCGTGAATCAAACTTAAGCAGTTCATCTCTTGTTATAAGAAGCTTCTTTTCCTGTCTCAATACATCGCTCAAAGCCTTCACTCCCATTAAAAATATCTTTTTTTATTATAACATTTGTTTTTACAGAGTGTCAACAAAACCTGCCATATTTGTATTAAAGCAGGCAGATTTTTTAATCTACCTGCTTTTTTTGTTTACTGTTTTCAACATCTGCATTTTCAAGCTGGCATATAATATTATATGCCAAACTTATTACACCTTCACCTTTTTTCAATTTTATACTAACGTAAGGTCTGTTTCCGTCTGAGAAGAATATTCTTCCTTTGTTTTGGGGCATTATGGCAATCATTTTTTCGTAAGCAAACTCATCTATATAAAATATTATAATATTTTCATTTTGCTTTATTTCTGAAATGCCAAGAAGTGAAGCTCTATTTCGAATCATAGATATTTTCATAAGATTTTCAACGGTCTTTGGTATATCGGAAAATCTGTCCAGAAGTTCGTCATATAAATCGTCAAAATCTTCTTTTGAAGTAATATTTGCAATTTTTTTGTATATTTCAATTCGTATTTCTTCATTTTTTATATAATTTTCGGGAATATGTTCCGATACGTCAAGAGAAATTATAGTATCAAGCTTATTGATTTTTTCTCCTTTTTCTTCACGGACAGCATTTTCAATAAGCTTCATATAAAGATCATATCCTACGCTTTCCATATATCCGTGCTGCTGAGCCCCCAAAAGATTTCCCGCGCCCCGAATTTCTAAATCTCTCATAGCTATCTTAAATCCCGAACCAAACTGAGTAAATTCCTTTATCGCATTAAGTCTTTTATATGAAGTTTCATTAAGCACCTTTCCCCGCTTAAATGTAAGGTATGCATACGCCCTTCTTGAGCTTCTTCCTACTCTTCCTCTTATCTGATGAAGCTGCGAAAGCCCCATGCAATCAGCATTTTCTATAATTAAAGTATTGGCGTTTGGAATATCGACTCCCGTTTCAATAATTGTTGTACAGACAAGCACGTCAATTTCGCCCTCTACCATCTGTTCCCATATTTTTGAAAGTTCCTGAGCCGACATTTTTCCGTGAGCTATAACAATATTTCCGTCAACCTTTTCTCTTATTCTTGCCGCAGTAAAATCCAAAGTATCTATTCTGTTATGAAGATAAAATACTTGTCCTCCTCTTGAAAGCTCTCTTTTTATTGCGTCGCATAAAATTCCCATATCATGCTCTAAAACATAAGTATTTACGGGACTTCTGTCACCTGGCGCTTCTTCTATTACAGACATATCCAGTATTCCGGAAAGCGCCATATTCAACGTTCTGGGTATAGGCGTTGCAGAAAGAGTAAGAACGTCAACATTAGAGGATAGCTTTTTAAGGCTTTCTTTATGACTTACACCAAAACGCTGTTCCTCATCTATAATTAATAGTCCCAAATCCTTAAATTTTATATCCTTTTGAATAATCCTGTGAGTTCCCACAAGTATATCTATTTCACCTCTGGCAAGCTGACGCAGTATAAGTTCCTGTTCTTTTTTTGTCTTTTGTCTTGAAAGAAACTGTATTTTAACAGGATATGAATAAAATCTTGACATAAGAGTATTATAATGCTGCAGTGCAAGTATAGTTGTAGGCACTAAAACAGCCACCTGCTTTGAATCCATAACCGCTTTAAACGCCGCTCTTAAAGCCACCTCAGTTTTTCCGAAACCCACATCGCCGCAAAGAAGTCTTTCCATAGGAACAGGTCTTTCCATATCCTTTTTTATTTCTGAAATACATCTGAGCTGATCATAGGTTTCTTCAAAAGAAAATTTATCTTCAAACTCCGACTGCCAGGGAGTGTCTGGTGAAAAAGCAAAACCCTTTGTATTCTGCCTTTTACTGTAAAGTTCAATAAGCTCCTTGGCAAGATCCTTTGCCGCAGTTTTTGCACGCTGTTTTGTCTGATTCCAGGAAGTTCCGGAAAGCTTGTTTAATTTTACTTTAACATCACTGTCAAAGCTTTGAAACTTTGATATCATTTCAAGCTGATTACAAGGTACAAAAAGAGTATCCGTTCCGGCGTACTGAATTTTAAAATAATCCTTTGTAATACCGCCTACCGTAAGTTTTTCAACACCTTTATAAACTCCTACGCCGTAGTTTTCATGAGTTATATAGTCCCCGGGAGTTATATCACTGAAGCTTTGGATATGATTTTTATTTTTCTTTTTTCTTTTGGACTTAATATGCTGATTTTTTTCAGTTATAACAACAAGCTTGGATTTTAAAAGCTGAAAACCTCCCGAAAGAACTCCTTCCGCTATAAGCGGTGTTTTTGGAGTTAGAGCTTCATATTTCTGCGTTGCCATTATTTCTTTTGAAACGAGAGTATTTTTTATATTCTGTACCTTTCTTTGATTATCAAGAAAAATTATTGTTTTATATCCCGTTTTTGTATAATACTGTAAATCTTCAATCAGATTATCCATATTTCCTGCAAAGCCCGACACTGTAGGTATATCTATATTTACCATAGCCTTTAGGGGGCTTTTATATGACGACGCAACAAAATTGTCCATATAAACAGTCTTAGTACTTTTAAAATATGAATAAAACCTGTCTTCATCTAAAATTATATCGCCAAAATCCTTTATAAACTCTCCCTGAGAAGAAAAAAGCTTCATATCCTCACGGAAAAGTTTATAATAATTTGTAAGCCTGTCGGAAATTCCGATACTTTCACATGGGAAAATAAAGCCTTCAAACAAATCAAAAACCGTTTTAGGCTTTTCATAAAGCAGATTTATATATTTATAAATATGCGGAAGACTTTGACCGTCCGAAAGTTTTTCAATATCGGCTGAAAGCTTTTGACATACCTTTTCCATAGCGGGACGGTTTTCATATTTATCTATTAGCTTTGAAAGCTTTTTTATAAGGGATTTTCTTTGAGCGCTATCAAGAACCGTTTCAAAAACCGGCGTAATTTCATATTTTCTTATATTTTCAGATCTTCTCTGAGAAGAAACGTCAAACAGTCCCATTACGTCTATTTCATCCCCGAAAAAATCTATTCTTACGGGGTTCTTGGAAGACGGTGAAAAAATATCAAATATTCCTCCCCTTTTTGAAAACTGCCCCGGACCTTCTACAATATCGCTGTATTTATACCCCATATCCAAAAGACGTTCAATCAGTTTTTGTGTATTTTCTTCTTCTCCTGTTTTTAAAACAAAAGCTTTATTTTTTTCATCTATTTCGGAAACATAAGTCAAAAGCGCATCCGGATATGTAACGACAGCTTTATAATCACCGGAAATCATTTTTGATATAACATTCATTCTTGTGCTTTCATATTCAAAAGAAGCTGATTCCACCTGCATTATAACAAGCTCTTTTGCAGCAAGATAATATACTCCTTCTCCAAAAATACTTAAAATATCTTCATAAAGCTTTAAAGCACTTTTTTCATCTTTTGCAATAAAAAGACCTTTTTCATTTGTCTTTTCAAGCAAAAATGCACCCAAAACACCTTTGGCGCAATCAGGTATCCCCGTAACCGCCAAAGGTATATTATTTTTTTCAATATTTTCTTTTACTTCGTCAAAATCAATAATATTATCAAATAAATCTTTTAACATAATACCTATCCGTTATATAAATTCATAGCCTTGTCTGTACTTTCCGAAATAATGGTCCTCACTGCCATATACGCTTTTTCCACAGCGCTGTCAAGCTCCTGTCTTTCGTTTATTTTAAAAGATGAAAGCACATAATCAGCTAAATCATCAAATTCATCGCTTTTTTTGCCTACTCCGATTTTTACCCTTGGAAAATTCTCACTTTTTAAATGCTCTATAATACTTTTTATTCCGTTATGTCCACCTGCGGATCCTTTTCTTCTTATTCTTATTTTTCCTATATCAAGAGATATATCATCATATATTATAATAATATTTTCAGCGGGAATTTTGTAATATTTTGAGGCGGATATAATACTTTCTCCCGACAAATTCATAAACGTATCAGGCTTTAAAAAAAGTATATTTTTATCTCCTATTATTTTTGACGCCGTCTGACCTTTGAATTTTGATTTTTTAAACTCAAAATTTTCTTTTGACGCAATATAATCCAGAGTCATAAACCCCGCATTATGTCTTGTATTTCTGTATTTATTTCCGGGATTTCCAAGCCCTGCTACAAGAAAATCATATTTGCTTTTATCTTTAAACTTAAACATTTCAAAACCTCAACCTTTTATTTTTTTCCAAGCTGTACCTGACGGGCAAAATGAAAAAGATACTGCTGGGCAATTCCGCCGTAACCGTGAAAATAATCCTTATCTATACTTTCGTCATTATAAAATTCCTTAAGTATTCTTTTTATCCAAACGTCTTTTGGAAAAGCATCAACAAACCCACAAGAAAACAAAAGCACACAATCGGAAACTTTGTCTCCCACGCCCTTTATTTTCATAAGTTCCTGTTTTGCCTCTTCGTAATCAAGATTTTTAAGATTATTTATATCCACTTCGCCGGAATTTATTTTATTTACAGCGTCAAGTATGTATTTTGCGCGAAATCCGCTTTTTATAATCGCTAAATCATCCAAAGTTATATCTTTCACGTCTTCTATAGAAGGAAAAAGATAATATTCTTTATCTTCAAACACCGTCTTTTTCCCAAAATTCATACAAAAACTGTTTATTATTTTCTTAATTCTGGGAATATTGTTGTTTTGTGAAATAATGAACGAAATAACCGTTTCGAAAACATCCTGGTTTAAAAGTCTGATGCCATCACTGTACTTCATAGCTTTTGGGAGTATTTTATCATTCATAAAGCCCTTGTTTATTTCCTCGTAATCACGATCCATATCAATATAATGACAAAAAAATTCATTATAATCATTTTCATTTATTCCAAAAAACTCTATTTCGTTTTGATTTTGAACAGCCTTTATAACTTTGTTTCTGACTACTCCGATAAAATTGCCTTCTTCATCTTTATCCCATCTGAAGCATTGCCCGCAGTCAAAAGTTTTTTCAATATCAAACCAAAAACAGTCTTTTATTAAGGTATTTTCATCAGTAAATGTAATTTTCATTATTATCACCTCTATACATTGTAGCATTTTTCGTATATAATATAAAGTGTCAATTTATATAAAAAGGACGAATTTATTATGAAAGAAACCATATATACTATACCTGTAAATGAAGCGTTTGAAGATAACTGCGACTGTCCTTTATGCCGTCTTTACAAAAAAGTAGAAGCCGACGAAATAGATAAGATTTTAGGCGCCGCAATGATGGAGCCGGATATAAGAATAAAAACAAATAAAGAAGGTTTCTGCGACAAGCATTTTCCCATGATGTTTGAAGGCAAAAACCGTCTTTCTCTTGCTCTGATGCTGGAAAGCCATTTAAATCTCTTAAACGAAAATATATTCAAAAAAGGTACAAGTCTTACAGGAAAACCCGACATAAAAAAACAAAGCGATATTATCTTAAATCAGCAAAATTCATGCTATATATGCTCCAGAATAAATTACTATATGGAAAAATTCTGCGAAACAATATGTTTTTTGTTCAGATCCGAAATAGCTTTTCAGGATAAGCTGAAAAACCAAAAAATGTATTGCTTAAATCATTACAGACAACTTCTTTTAACGGCAAAATCAAAGCTGTCAAAAAATGATTTTGAAGCTTTTTCTAAAGTAATCTTTGAAACGGAAAAAAAATATATATCCGAGCTTTGCGGCGATGTTTCCTGGTTTTGCAAAAAATTTGACTACAGATATCAAAACGAACCCTGGAAAAATTCAAAAGATGCGATACAACGCGCAATACATACTCTTACAAGTAAAAAAATAGATTAAACATAAAGAAGGAATTAAAAAATGGATAAAAACCAAAAAGCGCTTAATGCTCACAAGCTTTGGCAAGGCAAAGTAGAAGTTATATCAAGATGCAAAGTTAATACAAAAGAAGATCTTGCCACGGCATATACTCCGGGAGTTGCCGCTCCGTGTCTTGAAATTGAAAAAAATAAAGATTTAAGCTATACATATACGCGAAAAGGAAATATGGTAGCGGTTATTTCCGACGGAAGCGCCGTTTTAGGTCTTGGAAATATAGGCCCTGAGGCATCAATGCCCGTAATGGAAGGAAAATGCGTTCTTTTTAAAGAATTTGCCGGCGTTGACGCTTTTCCACTTTGCATAGCCACACAAGATACAGAAGAAATTATAAAAACCATTTATAATATTTCAAAAAGTTTCGGCGGCATAAATCTTGAAGATATCTCCGCTCCCAGATGCTTTGAAATAGAAAAAAGACTTAAAGAAATCTGTGATATTCCCGTTTTTCATGACGATCAGCATGGTACCGCAATCGTTGTTGCCGCAGGTCTTTTAAACGCGTTAAAGCTTAAAAAAATCCCTCTTGAAAACGCAAGAATTGTTATAAACGGAGCCGGAAGCGCAGGAATTTCAATTGCAAAACATCTTTTAAATATGGGCGCAAAAGATATTACAATGGTTGATTTAAAAGGGATAATTGCAAAAGAAAACGACTGGCAAAACCATGCTCAAAACGATATGGCAAAAATCACAAATATCAGAAATTTAAAAGGCGGTTTAGACCAAGCTATGAAAGATTCCGACGTCTTTATCGGAGTTTCTGCTCCTGATGTTGTAACAAAAGAAATGATAGAAAGCATGGCAGAAAACCCGATTTTATTTGCTATGGCAAATCCCATTCCAGAAATAATGCCCGACAAAGCTCTTGAGTACGGTGCATATATTGTAGGAACAGGCAGAAGCGATTTCCCAAATCAAATCAACAACGTTCTTGCTTTTCCCGGTATTTTTAAAGGTGCTTTAAGCGTCAGAGCCTCCCGGATAAACGAAGAAATGAAAATAGCCGCTTCCTTTGCAATTGCCGATATGATATGTGAAAAAGACTTAAGACCGGATTACATTATTCCGTCAGCGCTTGATAAAACCGTTGCGGAAAATGTAGCAAAAGCTGTTGCGGACGCCGCAGTTAAAACAAAGGTTTCAAGGATATAATATTAAATTTTAAAATATGCGATGATATTTTATATCATCGCATATTTTATAATCAATATACTAAAAAATACCTTTGTTATACTTAATCTGGGCAACCAGCATTATCCCCAAACCAATAACAACTGTCCCTGAAAGCATATACTCCATAACGGCAACTTCCATAAATGACTGCAAAACAGAAGATACAGTAATTCCGATTCCTATTATCACAGTTCCTATACCCATTAACCTGCAATACGGTTTTTGATTTTCCTTTGTAACCTTGCGGCGGTTATACCAATGCACAGACGCAATATTACCTCTAAAATTAAAAACGCCAAGCGCTGTAATTATTATACCAAGTAAAATCGGCATAGCATATTTTCGAATAGGCTTGCAAAAATAAATCAATACCATTATCAGCGAAACACAAATTATTAATGACAAAAAAATAATTATCTTTTTTTGTTTGGATATAATTTTATTTTTCGTAATAATTTTCTGTTCGCTGTCTTCATTCGGAAGAAGTTCCTCTATACTGACTGAAAAATAATCACCTAACATTTTTAACGATTCATCATTTGGAAGTCCCAATCCGTTTTCCCA
>CAKTDK010000017.1 GCA_934541205.1 uncultured Eubacteriales bacterium | reverse complement strand
CTTTCTTCAATAATTTTTTGATGCCGTCTTTGCAAAGAACAATCCCTGTCATAAAGATGTACAACATTGCCGTATTTATCTCCGAGAATTTGAATTTCAATATGGCGAGGATTTAAAATACATTTTTCAATATATATCCCGTCATCACCAAAATTCGCTTTAGCTTCGCTTTTTGCAGATTGAATTGCATTTTTTAAATCTTCTTCTCTGTCAACTTTTCTGATTCCTCTTCCGCCGCCTCCGTTTGAGGCTTTAACCATAACGGGATAACCTATTTTTTTTGAAACCTCCAGAGCTTCCTTATAGCTTTTTACAAGTCCGTGTGATCCTGGAATTACCGGAACTCCGGCCTTAATCATCGTTTCTCTTGCTGCAGCTTTATCTCCCATAAGCGCAATGGACTTATAAGACGGACCTATAAATTCAATATTATTTTCTTCGCACATTTTTGCAAATTCAATATTTTCAGATAAAAAACCATATCCCGGATGAATAGCATCGGCTCCCATAGAAACCGCGGCAGAAATAATATTTTTCATATTGAGATAACTGTCTTTTGGTGAAGGAGGTCCTATACATATTTTTTCATCCGCCAAATATTTATGAAGAGAATCTCTGTCCGCCTTTGAATATACTCCAACACTTATTATACCCATGTCGCGGCAGGCTCTTATAACTCTTACAGCTATTTCTCCTCTGTTTGCAATAAGTATTCTTTTAAACATAATCAAAGCTCCTTATTTTGAAACAGCAAATTTTATAACGGCGCTTGCGCAAAGCTTATCATTTACATAGGCTTCACCTTTTCCAAATCCTATTCCGAATTTTATCTTTTCAATCTGAACTTTCATAATAATTGTATCCCCGGGTCTTACCTGATTTTTAAATTTCACATTATCCGCACCGGCAAAAAAAGCTATTTTCCCCTTGTAATCCTCATGAGAAAGAGCAGCAACCGCGCCTGTCTGTGCCATAGCCTCCAAAATAAGAACCCCCGGCATAACCTTATAATCCGGAAAATGTCCTTTAAAAAAATATTCATCTCCCGTTAAAGTAAGTTTACCTACCGCATATTCCAAGGTTTTCATTTCTAAAATTTCGTCAACTAAAAGAAAAGGATCTCTGTGAGGAATTATTTCTTTTATCTGCTCTTTATTTAACATAATATTCACCTTTATTCATATATAAATAAATCCTGTCCAAATCCTACCACATCACCGTCGGAAACTAAAATCTCCTTGATTTTGCAGTCAAATTCCGCAGTAATTTCATTCATTACTTTCATAGCCTCAACAATACATAAAATATCACCTTTTTTTACGCTTGAACCTGCCGTAACAAAAGGTTTTGAATCAGAAGACGGTGCTTGATAAAAAGTTCCTACAATAGGAGATTTGATAGCATTTTTGTTGCTTTTCTTTTCTCTTAATACAGTTGTCGGCTCGGCTTTTATATCTTCTTTTAAAACTGTATTTATTACAGGATTTTCTGCATTTTTATCAAATTTTATATGAAAATCTCCGTCATTTATTTCCATAGACGTCATATTACTGTTTTGAAATTTATCCATCAAATCAATAAACTTGTCATAATTTTTAATTAATTTATCCATTTAATCCTCTGCTTTCTTTAAAAGAATTGATGCATTTGAACCGCCGAATCCCAAAGAATTGCTTAAAGCATATTTAACTTTCATTTCACGAGCCTTTAAAGGAACATAATCAAGATCAAGTTCTTCATCCGGCTGAATTAAATTAGCCGTAGGAGGTATTACAGAATTTTTTATGGAAAGAGCTGCTGCAATCGCTTCAACTGCTCCCGCAGCTCCTAAAAGATGTCCGGTTACTCCCTTAGTTGAAGATATTGCCACATCATATGCCTTTTCTCCGAAAGTATTTTTTATTGCCAGTGTCTCAAAAGCATCGTTTAAAGGAGTTCCTGTTCCATGAGCATTGATATAATCTATGTCTTTAGGTTCTATTCCCGCTTCTTTAATGGCTATAATCATAGCCTTTGAAGCACCTTTTCCTTCAGGATCAGGACTTGTTATGTGATATGCGTCGGCAGTAGAACCGTATCCGCAGATTTCAGCGTAAATTTTCGCATTTCTTTTTTTTGCGCTTTCATAGCTTTCAAGGATTAAGGCTCCCGCTCCCTCTCCCATTGCAAATCCGTTTCTTCTTTTATCAAAAGGAAGAGAAGCGGCGTCCTTATCATCTGATGTAGAAAGCGCAGTCATATTTGTAAAACCTGCAACAGAAAGAGGAGTAATAGCAGCCTCTGCTCCTCCTGCAACTATAATATCACTTCTTCCGCTAGAAATCTCATGAAAAGCTTCTCCTATTGCATGAGCTGAGGAAGCACAGGCAGAAACAGGACAATAACAAGTACCTTTAAAACCAAACCTCATAGAAATTTTTCCGCATGCCATATTCCCTATCATTTTTGGAATAAATAAAGGAGAAATTTTTGAAGGACCAAACTTAATAAGCTTACTGTGTTCCTCCTCCAAAGTCATAATACCGCCTATTCCGCTTGCAAAAATAACGCCTACACGTTCCAAATCAATATTCTCGAGATCAATTCCGCTGTCTTTTACCGCTTCGTCAGCGGCTGCAATAGCAAAATGACAAAATCTGTCTGTTCTTTTTACTTCCTTTTTATCCAAATATTCATGTGGGTCAAAATCCTTTACTTCAGCAGCTAAAGTTGCTTTAAAACCTTCTGTATCAAAAGCAGTAATTTTATCAACACAGGTTTCTCCGCTTAAAAGCCTTTGAAAAAAAGTATCCAATTTATTTCCAGCAGGAGATATAACACCCATCCCTGTAATAACTACTCTGTTCATTTTTTACCTCCGAAATTATAATGCAAGACCGCCGTCTACACAAATTACCTGACCTGTAATATAATCAGCGTCTTCAGAAATTAAAAACTTTACCGCATTTGCAATATCTTCAGTCTTACCGTATCTTTTTAAAGGAATCTGCGATAATAATTCTTCTTTATATTTTTCATTAAGTACATCTGTCATAGGAGTTTCAACAAAGCCCGGAGCAATACAGTTTACACATATTCCCCTTGAACCTATTTCTTTTGCAAGAGATTTTGTAAACCCTATTATTCCCGCTTTTGAAGCCGCATAGTTTGTCTGACCCGCCGAACCCGAAAGACCTACAACGCTTGCCATGGAAACAATTTTCCCTTTTCTCGCTCTTATAAGCTGAGCTGAAACAAGCTTTGACATGTTAAACACGCTTTTAAGATTAACATTTATAACATCGTCAAACTGTTTTTCACTCATTCTTAAAAGAAGAGTATCTCTTGTTATTCCGGCATTATTTACAAGCCCGTATATGTTATCAAATTTTTCATTTATTTCTTTCAGCATATTTTCACATTGTGAAAAATCAGACACATCCGCGAAAAAAATTTCAGCTTTTACTCCAAAACTTTCGCATTTTGATTTTACCTCTTCAGCCGCCTTAATATCACCTATATAATTTATTGCAATATCATATCCGGATTTTGCAAGCTCTTCAGAAATTTTTGCTCCGATACCTGTTGAGGCGCCGGTAACAATAATACATTTTCCCATATAAACCTCCCAGTTTTATTTATATAAACTATATAAACTGTTTATAACTTCTTCTGCTTCTTTAAACATATTTTCAATTATATCTTTGCAGGATTTGCTTTCATTTATAAGCCCTGCAATCTGTCCTGCCATAAAAGAACCTTCATTTATATTTCCATCTATTACAGCCTTTTTTAAAGAACCCAAGGTAAGCTCTTCCAATTTTTCGAATTCAGCGCCTTCCTTTTCAAGCTTTGCATATTCCTTCATCATTTTATTTTTTAAAGCTCTTATAGGGTGACCATGGCTTCTTCCGGTTACTTGCGTGGAAGTATCCCCCGCTTTTAAGACCAAATCCTTATAATTTTGATTTACCGTACACTCAAATGACGGCAAAAAACATGTTCCGCATTGTACTCCCAACGCTCCGAGAGAAAAAGCCGCCGCAACTCCTCTTCCGTCTCCTATTCCTCCGGCTCCCAGAACCGGTATTTTGAGTGCCTTTGTAACCTGAGGCAAAAGAGCCATTGTAGTAAGTTCTCCAATATGTCCTCCGCTTTCGGTTCCCTCCGCTATAACTCCGTCAACACCCAGTTTTTCCATTCTTAATGCAAGTGCCACCGACGGAATTACAGGAAAAATTTTTATTCCTGCATTTTTCCATTTCTCTATGTATTTTCCGGGACTTCCTGCTCCAGTAGTTACAACTTTTACATTTTCTTCTATTACTATATCGGAAAGCTCATCAGCATTAGGACTCATAAGCATAATATTTACACCAAAAGGTTTATCAGTAAGTTTTTTTGCTTTTCTTATTTCATTTCTTATGTGTTCACCGGGGGCGCTTCCGCCAGCGATAATACCAATTCCTCCTGCATTTGACACTGCGGCTGCAAGATTTGAACCCGAAACCCAAGCCATACCGCCTTGAAAAATCGGATATTTTATTCCAAGCATTTCAGTTAAACTATTTTTCATTTTTATGCTCCTTTACATTTTTACAATTACTGCTCCGTAAGTAAGACCAGAACCAAAACCCGAAAACGCAATTATATCTCCTTTTTTTATTATTCCGTTTTTATTGTATTCGTCAAATAAAATAGGAATTGAAGCGCTTGAAGTATTTCCGTATTCTGAGATATTCATAGGAACCGTTTTTTCATCAAAGCCGTATTTCTTTATAACAGTTTTTAAAATTCTTTCATTTGCCTGATGCGCAAACAGATATTTTATATCACTTGACTTAACTTTCGCATTTTCAAGAGCCATATCAAACGCCTTAGGCAGCGCGTTTACCGCAAATTTGTAAACTTCTTTACCGTCCATTTTTAGAAAATTGCCTTTTAATCCGTCATCTTTACAATCATCTGTAAATACCGAATTATTTCTAAGACCTCTGGCGATAAGAACATCGCGTTTTTCGCCTTCGGCCGCAAGATAGCTTCCCAAAATTCCTGTACTTTCATCAGCGGTTAAAACGGCGGCTCCCGCCCCGTCACCGAACAAAACACAAGTAGTTCTGTCAGTATAATCCGTTATTCTTGATAAAATTTCAGAAGAAACAATCAATACATTTTTCGCTTTTCCTGTTTTTATAAAAGCATCGGCCATATCAAGAGCATAAACAAAGCCGGTGCATCCGGCATTCATATCAAAAGCAAAAGCGTTTACCGCTCCGATTTCTCCCTGAATACAGCAAGCCGTTGAAGGAGTTACATAATCAGGCGTAACCGTAGTTGCAATAATCATATCAATATCCTTGGCATCCAAACCGGCGTTTTCCAGCGCCTTTTTTGCCGCAATTACACCCATTTGATAATTTTCCATTTCACTGCATATATGCCTTTTTCTTATACCTGTTCTTTCAACAATCCATTCGTCACTGGTTTCAACCATTTCCGACATTTTAAAGTTATCAAGTATTAAATCCGGCGCATAACTTCCGGTACCTATAATTTTTGCAAACATTTTTAATTTGCCTCGCTTTTCCATTGATAAATGTGATTATATTATATGAGATTTTAGTTGTCAAACAGAGTTTTTCCAATTTTTGTAATTTAAATACCTGAATCTTAAAAATTATGTTTAAAATTCAATGTTATTTTTTAAAATTAAGATGAAAAACTTTAAAATTTTATTTATTTTATACAATATTATAATTAAAAGTTTATATTATATATAAATATTAACGATATATTTACTTGTCAGCCTATACTCTGCAATGTTTACAATTGGATAATATTTATGAAATATTTAAGCCATAATTGTAAAAAAATATCATTTTTAACAATATAAATCATTTTTTGATGTTTTAATTTAAAACTTGATTATATTTATCAATTATTATATTATTAAAATAAAATTTTTATTAAGAGGTAAAAATGAAAAAATTATATGTAAGCGATTTAGACGGTACTCTTCTTCAAAATGACAGTACTTTATCTGAAAATACAATAAAAAAAATTAATCAAGTTATTAATGGAGGTGGATATTTTTCTTTTTCGACAGCTCGTTCTCCCGCTTCTATTTCTTATTTTGTTAAATCTATCAACTTCAATATTCCACTTATATTAATGAACGGAGCCATGATTTACGATGTTGATAAAATGAAATGCATCAATGTAGAACTTATGGATAAAGAATCCGTAAACAAAGTAATTGATATTCTTTCAAAAAGCAGTTACTGCTGCGATATATTTTCTTATGAAAATGAAGAAATTATAGTTTATAATAACGAAAAAGAAAATGACGAATATTACAAATTCTGTGAAAATAAAGTTTTTATAAAAAAATACAGAAAAATAAATAATTTAAACAGTTTGAGAAATAAAAATATATTCTATTTTGCTTTTCATGATAAAAGCAGCATAGTAAATCCCATATATTCCACCCTTGAAAAACAGAAAAATATTGAATTTGTTTATTATAATGATACTTATGTAGACGATTGTTGGTTTCTCGAAATCTTTTCAAAAAAAGCAAATAAGGGCAATGGCCTGAAATTTTTAAAAAAATATATAAATGCGGATTATTCCATAGCCTTTGGTGATAATAATAACGATATTGAAATGATAAAATATGCCGACAAAGGTGTCGCAATGAAAAATGCGGTAAAGCTATTAAAAGAAAACGCAGATGAGATTACAGGATATAACTATGAAGACGCTGTAGCAGAATATATATTTAATGATTTTTATAAAAAATAAGCTTTTTGTACATAAAAATATTGCCATTTTGAGCTTATGTGAGGAATTTTAAAAAATTCCTTGCAGAAGAACATTATGTTCCGCAACTCAAAATGACAATATTTTTCTAAACACTATTTTATCTGTTAAATACAAAAACGCAAAGCTCATTTAATTGCAAACTCGCTTTTATACATTCGTTTCTACAAAATGAACACTATAATTATTCCAATATTTTTTATAAATTTCAGCATTAGCATCGTTAATATTTAATTGGTACATACGAAAAGTAACTAAAATATCTTTTGGCATCCATTGTTCTTCGTAAGAATAACAATATTTCATTCCCAGCCGCTTCATCACATTTCCGCTGCGAAAATTTTTAATATCATGGGTGGCGGTAATATAAGGAATATCATCTTTTTTAAGCTGTTCAATAACGACTTTGGCTGCTTCTGTTATAATTCCTTTATGCCAAAATTCTTTACGAAGACCATATCCAAAATCATAATTGTCATCCATGCTGACATTAATATATCCAATAGGATAATTATCTTTTTTTAAGCAAACTGCATAATTATACGCCTGAATTTGATTATACTTGATTTCAAACTGTTCTTTATAAAAAAGCTTTGCTTCTTTCATAGTTTTTATAGGAAACCAAGGTAAAAACTTATTAACTTCTATATCACTATATATTGTATATAAAGCTTCCAAATCATTTTCTGTAAACTTTCTCAATACCAATCTTTCCGATTCAATCTGCGGCGTATTCAACTATACCATTTCCTTTTATGCTCTCATAAAAATTTTTTATTATTAATATAACGGATGTTTATTGCAAAGTTTTAATACTCTTTCTTTTATTTCAATCTTCTTAGCTTCAAAATCACAGGCTGTCATTTTTATAAGCTTTGCTATTTCAAGCATATCCTCTTCATTAAAGCCTCTTGTGGTCACTGCCGGAGTTCCAAGGCGAATTCCGCTTGTAACAAAAGGACTTTCGGGATCATTGGGAATAGCGTTTTTATTGGCTGTAATATTCACCTCGTCAAGTCTTGACGACAATTCTTTTCCGGTAATATTAAACTTTCTCAAATCAAGCAAAAGCAAATGGTTATCCGTTCCTCCGCTTACAAGGTCAAAACCTTCTTCAAGAAGTCCTTTTGCAAGAGCATTTGCATTTTTTACTATTTTTCCCTGATACTCTTTAAATTCAGGTTTTAAAGCTTCGCCGAAGCAAACTGCCTTTGCCGCAATAACATGCATTAAAGGTCCGCCCTGAGTTCCCGGGAAAACAGCTTTGTCAATTTGTTTTGCAAGCTCCTCCTTGCATAGTATAAGTCCGCCTCTCGGACCTCTTAAAGTTTTATGAGTAGTCGTGGTAACAACATCTGCATATTCTACTGGATTTGGATGGTATCCCGCCGCAACAAGCCCTGCAATATGAGCCATGTCAACCATAAAATATGCTCCTACTTTTTTTGCAATTTCAGAAAACTTTTTAAAATCAATGGTTCTTGAGTAAGCGCTTGCGCCTGCGATTATAAGTTTCGGTTTATTTTCAACCGCAAGTCTTTCAACTTCGCCGTAATCTATGTAATTTGTATCATCAGTAACGCCGTAAGGAACAATATTAAAATATTTTCCTGAAATATTTACAGGAGAACCGTGGGTCAAATGTCCGCCGTGAGCAAGATTCATTCCCAAAATAGTATCACCCGGATTTAAAAGCGCAAAAAATACCGCTGTATTTGCCTGTGCACCGCTGTGAGGCTGAACGTTTGCATGTTCCGCGCCAAAAAGCTTTTTAGCTCTTTCAATAGCGATGTTTTCAACAATATCAACTGCTTCGCATCCGCCATAATATCTTTTTCCAGGATAACCTTCCGCATATTTATTTGTAAGTACGCTTCCCATAGCTGCCATAACAGGCTCGGATACAAAATTCTCCGAAGCAATAAGCTCTATGTGGGATTTTTGTCTTTCAAGTTCTTTTTCCATAGCGTCCCCTACTTCAGGGTCATAGCTTTTGATAAAATCATAATTATCTATCATTTTTCTTCTCCTTAAAAAATAATGTATATTTGTTATTATAATATTTTTTCCAATTTAATTCAATAAAGTTTTTAAATTTTATTTACCAAACAGAATTTTTATTTTATAATATTAATAAGGTGATGATAATGAACCGATTTTTTGAAAAATATAATATATTTGAGAAATATAATATATACGATTATGGAATTATCCCTTTTGAAATTATAAAAAATGATTTGATTGACTGCAACAATAAAAAACTTATTCCCAAAAACTCTGAATCTGTCATCATTATGCTTTTTCCTTATTACAGCAAAAATTTGAAAAAAGGAAATCTTTCAAAATATGCGTCTGTAAAAGATTATCATAAAATTATAAATGAAATAAGCTGCAAACTTCTTTCCGACTTAAAAAAAGCTTTTCCGAAAGAAGAATTTATATCTTTCTGCGATAATTCTCCCATTAAAGAAATAAAAGCTGCGGCATTGAGCGGTTTAGGCATTATAGGCAAAAACGGTCTTCTTATAAATAAAAAGTATGGATCATACTGTTTTTTATCAGCTATTGTAACAACCTTAAAGATATCAAATTATAAAACTTTTGAAATCAAAAATTGTATCGGCTGCGGACTATGTGAAAAAATCTGTCCGGGAAAAGCTATATCAAATAAAAAAATCAATACGGAAAACTGTCTTTCCAATATCAATCAAAAAAAAGGAGAACTTTCTTCTTTTGAAAAAAACCTTATTTTAAAAACAGGGTATATATGGGGATGTGATATATGCCAGGATGTTTGTCCCATGAATAAAAATATTTTAGAAACTCCTATAATGGATTTTAAAGAAGATATAAAGGAAAATTTATATCTTGAAGATATAGAATCTTTGTCAAATAAAAAATTCAAAGAAAAATTTTATGACAGAGCGTTTACCTTTAAAGGCGTAAATGTATTAAAACGCAATTTAAAATTTTTCGGGAATAAAGATATATAAGTATTGTCATAATAATAAAAAAGCTTAATTAAAAAAGGAGATTTTTATTATGTATGTAAAAGACATTATGAGTACAAATATCTGCAAAGTAGATCCAAAAGACAATATAAGCACAGTTGCTTCAATTATGACAGAAAAAGGCGTAGGAATGATTCCCGTATGTCAGAAAAATACACTTGTAGGAGTAGTAACAGACCGCGATCTTGTTACAAGAGCTTACTCAAAAGGAAACGTAAATATACCTGTACAGGAAGTAATGACCTGTTCTCCCGTAACCGTAAATGAAAACCAGTCTGTTTTGGAGTGCTCAAGACTTATGGCAAAAAACAAAATAAGACGAATTCCCGTTACAAACGGAAATCAGCTTATAGGAATAGTTTCCTTATGCGATATTGCACGACAAAAAAATCTTAATATGGAAGCTTCCGTTGCAATTTCAGAAATATCAGAAAGATAAAATACCGTACTTTATTATCTAAAGTACAGTATGCCTTTTGACATATAAGACTTTAAGTTGTAGAATGGTTATAGAAAGTTTTTGGAGGATTAAAATGGAATTTTTAAATAAAGAAAACGAAAAAGAATTTAATGAATTTATCGATATATGCGAAAAAGGTCATTTTTTACAAACCACAATGTGGGGTAAAGTAAAAAATACATGGACTTATGAAGGCGTTATTGTAAGGGATGAAAATGGAAAAATCAAAGGCGCAATGCTTATTCTTATAAGAAAAATGCGTCCTTTCCCTTATAGCCTTCTCTATAGTCCCAGAGGTCCTGTCTGCGATATAAGCGATAAAGCCACATTAAAAGAACTTTTTGAAGGCGCAGAAAAAATTGCAAAAAAACATAATGGGTATGAACTTCGCCTTGATCCCGATATAAAAAAAGATGAAAAAACCTTTGAAAATATCTGTAAAGAACTTGGTTTTTCAATAAAAAACGACGACAAAAATTATGAAGGAATTCAGCCGAGATTTGTTTTCAGGCTTGATATAAGCGATAAAACTGAAGACCAGCTTTTAGAATATTTTTCTTCCAAAACAAGATATAATATAAGGCTTTCAATAAGAAAAGGCGTTACCGTAAAACGCTGCGGCAAAGAAGCTTTGGACGATTTTACAAGAATAATGAGAGAAACCGGAGAAAGAGACAATTTTTCAATAAGGTCAAAAGACTATTTTGAAAGAATACTTGATAACTTCGGAAAAGATTCTATGATTGCGATGGCTTATTATGAGGACGAGCCTATTGCCGGAATACTCCCCGTAAGATATGCAGGCAAAGTCTGGTACGTTTACGGAGCTTCTTCAAATCAGTACAGAAATGTAATGCCCAATTACCAGCTTCAATGGGAAATGATTAAATGGGCAAAAGAAAACGACTGTAAAATATATGATTTCAGAGGAGTTGCAGGCTTTTTGGATTTTAACGAAAAAGTAAACGGACTTTACAGATTTAAAAAAGGCTTTAACGGCGAATTCACAGAATTTATCGGAGAGCTTGAATATGTATATAAACCCTTTGCAAAAAAGCTTATACACTTTGCTGAAAAAATGTATAAATCCTTAAGAATGATACAAAAAAAATTCAGGAAAATAAAAAATGGAAAATAAAATTTATATCGATTATATAACTCAGGGACTGAAAAAATACGCTGATTTTTCTCCTATAAGATTTCACATGCCGGGACATAAGGGAAATTTTTCTCATCAAATTTTAAATGACAGCTTAAAATTTGATGTAACGGAGCTTTCCGTTACGGACGATTTATATGCCCCGATTGATATAATTGAAAAAAGCGAAAGACAAGCGACAGAATTTTATGGTACAAAAAACACTGTATTTTCTCCATTTGGAGCTACAAGCTGTATTTTTACAATGCTTTACATATATAAAATGCTAAACGGAAAAAAACTGCTTGTTGACAGATGCTCCCATAAATCAGTATTTAATGCATTGGGTGTTTTGGATATAGAATGTGAATATATATATCCCGATTTAATATCTGAATTTTCAATTTCAGATACGGTAAGCCTCAAAAATATTAAAACAGTCTTTAACGAAGATATTGGCGGAATACTTATCACTTCGCCCAATTATTACGGTATAACAAGCGATATTGAAAGTATCAGCAAATTTTGCAAAAAAAATAATATCATTTTGATGATAGATAATTCCCATGGAAGTCATTTTTTCTTTAACGACAAAAAAAAATTCCATCCTTTATCTTTTAATGTTGATTTTTGCGTAGATTCAATCCATAAAACCCTTCCTGTGGCAACGGGAGGAGCCCTTTTACACTGCAACTTAAATATAGATAAAAGAGTTATCAAAAAAGCAATGGGACTTTTTTATTCCAGCAGTCCTTCATATCTTATTATGTCTTCTATAGACAGCGGACTTTGCTATATGTTTAATAATGGGAAAAAAATATTTGATGAATATAAAAACATCATTTTTAACTTTAAAAATGACATTAAAAAAGCAGGATATAGTATTTATGAAAATATGTTTTTTGATGATTATAAAGTACTAATAAGTCTGAAAAATAAAGATATATCTGGATATAGTCTTTTAAAACTTATGAACGAAAAAAATATTTATCCGGAAATGTGCGATGATGAAAATATACTTTTAATGATTTCGCCTTTTAATAAAAAAAGTGATTTAAATAATTTCATCGGCTTTTTAAAATCTCTTTCTTTAAATGAAAAAAATTACATAGAAAAAAAAGAAAATTTATACGTCAATAGAAAAAAAGTTCTTTCTTTAAATAAATGTATTTTCAGCCAAAAAGAACTTTTAAAAATTGAAAATTCAAAAAACAGAATATGCTCAGATATGATTTATGATTATCCTCCGGGAATTCCTATAATTTTACCGGGAGAAATTATCGATGATAATGTAATAGAAATTTTAAATAAAAAATCATATAATGAAATTACAGTAATAAAATAAATTTTTGAGGAGGTATTATTATGAAATTGGTACTGGCAATAGTAAGCAAAGACGACAGCTCAATTGTTTCCAGAGAACTTACAAAAGAAGGCTACAGCGTCACAAAGCTGTCAACAACAGGCGGCTTTTTAATGGCAGGAAACACTACGTTTATAATCGGTGTAGATGAAGAAAAAGTTGACGATGTAATTTCTATAATATCTAAATTCAGCCAAAAAAGAAAACAGCTTGTCCCGTCTTCCACAGGATACGGCGTAGGTCTTTACGCTTCTTATCCGGTAGAAGTTACCGTAGGCGGCGGAACTATCTTTGTTTTAGACGTAGACAGATTTGAAAAGGTATAAACGATTTGGTGAAAAATGAAACTTAATGACATCAAAAAAAATATTATTGCAAAGAAAATAATTGAAAATTCTTTAAAAAATAAAAAAATTTCTCATGCCTATATCATTACAGGAGAAACGGACAGTCCTAAAGAAAGCCTTGCCGAAATTTTTGCAAAAGGCATATTATGCAAAAAAGAACCGTCTCCCTGTGATGATTGTTTGTCCTGCAAAAAATTCGATCAGGGAAACCACCCCGACTTTTCAAAAACCGATATTTTAGAGGGAAAAGCTTTTATAAGCATTGAACAAATAAGGAATTTGTTAAAAGAAGCCTATTACAAGCCAAATGAAAGTGACAAACGAGTCTATATTATAAATAACGCTCATCTTATGACGGAGCAGGCGCAAAACGCGCTGCTGAAGTTTTTTGAAGAACCTCCTTCTTTTTCGGTAATAATTTTAGTTGCCGAAGACGAAAATCTTCTTTTAAATACCATTAAATCAAGAGCCCTTATAATAAACGCCGAGAAAGACACTTCTTCACAGTATGAGATCAAAAACGAAATTGCTTTTGATTTTTTAGAATATTTTTCCGAGAAAAATGAAATAAAATGTCTTAATGTACTTCTCGACAATATAAAAAACTCGTCGGATTTTATAAATTTTATGGAAAACCTAAAAATTTTTCTCCGTGATATATGCATTTATAAAAACACCGAAAACAATTCTTTGCTTACAGCTAAAAATAAAGAGTTGCAAATATCGCAGATTTCGTATAAAATAACAGATATACAGTCAGAAAAATTAATAGAAATATGTGATGATTTTATAATGCGTATAAATGAAAACGCAAATTTTAAAATAAGCTTATGCGCTTTTAATGCAAAATGCTGGGAGGAAATCCATTGATAGAAATTATAGGAGTCAGATTTAAAAAAGTAGGAAAAACATATTATTTCAGCCCAAACGGCTTAAAAATAGAAAAAGGTTCTTATGTAGTTGTGGAAACGGCAAGAGCTGTTGAAATAGGAGAAGTTGTTATAGCAAACCGTATGGTTGAGGAAAGTGAAATTTTTTCTCCTTTAAAGCCTGTTATACGTATCGCTACTGAAAAAGATTTCAAAACCGTTGAAACAAATAAACAAAAGGAAAAAGAAGCTTTTGAAATATGCTGTAAAAAAATTCAGGAACACAATCTTGATATGAAGCTTGTAGAAGTGGAATATACTTTTGATCAAAATAAGATACTGTTTTATTTTACTGCTGACGGCAGAGTTGATTTTCGTGATCTTGTAAAAGATTTAGCTTCGATTTTCCGCATAAGAATAGAGCTTCGTCAGATAGGCGTAAGAGATGAAGCAAAGATGCTGGGCGGTCTTGGAATCTGCGGCAGACCTTTTTGCTGTCATTCATTTTTAGGTGATTTTCAGCCTGTCTCTATAAAAATGGCAAAAGAACAAAATATGTCTTTAAATCCCACAAAAATATCCGGAATATGCGGAAGGCTTATGTGTTGTCTTAAATATGAACAAGACGTTTATGAAGAACTTTTAAAAGGTCTTCCTTCAAAAGGTTCTATCGTAAAAACTCCTGAAGGCGAAGGAACTGTGGAAGACGTAGAAGTTTTAAAACAAACAGTAAAAGTAAAAATTCAGGATCAGGATATTATAACATTTAAAACTTTTAATAAAAAAGATATAAATATTATTAAAAAAGCATATATAAACGATGACGAAAACGAACTGAAAGAACTTAAAAATTTAGAATAAACTGTTCAGAGGAAGTGCCTGTCACTCCCTCTGTTTTGTAATATTAATAAATTTAAAAGGATGTGCTTTATGAAAATCTCAAATCTTTATAATGATAAAAAAATTGTATATTCATTTGAAGTATTTCCCCCGAAAAAAAACGGAAATATTGATACCATATATAAAACCTTAGACGAATTGTCTGTTCTTTCCCCTGATTTTATAAGCGTTACTTATGGTGCCGGAGGAAATACCGCGGATAACAAAACCGTCAAAATCGCTTCTCTGATAAAAAACAAATATAATATTGAACCTATTGCCCATCTCACCTGTATTAATTCTTCAAAAGAGGATATACTTTTCATGCTTGAAGAATTTAAAAAAAATAATATTGAAAATGTTCTCGCTCTAAGAGGCGACAAAGCTCCTGATTACGATGGAAAATCAGATTTTAAATATGCTTCCGATTTAATATCTTTGATTTCAGAAGACAAATATTTTGATATACACGCCGCCTGCTATCCCGAATGTCACCCGGAATGCGACGACCTTATAACAGATATAAAAAATTTAAAACGAAAAGTCGATTTAGGGGCCTCAAGCCTTATAACTCAGCTATTTTTTGACAATGAAGATTTCTATTCATTTAAAGAAAAGCTTATGATAGCAGGAATTGACGTTCCTATATCTGCCGGTATAATGCCGGTAACAAATAAAAATCAAATTGAAAGAATGGTAACTCTATGCGGAGCAAGTCTTCCCAAAAAATTTGTAAAAATATTATCAAAATATGAAAATGACCCTTTAGCTTTACAAGACGCGGGAATTGCTTATGCCTGTGAACAAATAATTGATTTGATTTCAAACGGAGTTTCCGGAATACATCTTTATACTATGAACAAACCGGAAATTGCAAAAAGAGTTACAGAAAATATAAAAAATATTTTAAATGCTGCAAACAAAGGATGATTTAAATGGAACTTTTAAATAAATTTACCTTTTTAGACGGAGGTTTCGGAACTATGCTGGTCTCCTCTGGTCTAAAAGCAGGTCAGCTTCCGGAAGAATATAATATTGAAAATCCAAAAACGGTTCAAGCTATTCATAAATCTTATATAGACGCCGGCTCAGATATAATTTTAACAAATACTTTCGGTGCCAACAGATTAAAAATGAAAAAATCAAAATATCCTCTTTCAAAGCTTATAAAACACGCTGTTTTAAACGCAAAAAAAGCGGCGGAAAATACCTGTACAAAAATAGCTCTTGATATAGGTCCTATAGGAGAACTTCTCGAACCTATGGGAAAAATAACTTTTGAAGAGGCAGTTGAGATTTTTAAAGAAACTATATCCGAGGGTGTAAAAAACGACGTTGATATAATATATTTTGAAACAATGTCTGATTTATATGAGCTTAAAGCCGGGATTATAGCGGCAAAGGAATGCTGCGATAAACCAATTTTCTGTACTATGACTTTTGAAGAAAATATGCGTACCTTTACAGGATGTGATGTATCCTCAATGGCAGTATTTTTGGAAAATATCGGAGTTTGCGCAATAGGCATAAACTGTTCTTTAGGCCCTGCTGAAATGCTTCCTATTGCAAAAAAACTTACAGAATATACTAATCTTCCGTTAATTATAAAACCAAACGCCGGACTTCCTAAATTAAAGGATGGAAAAGCTCTTTATGATATAGACAGTGATGATTTTTCAGATTTAATGAAAAAATATGCCAAGCTTGGAATAACCATATTCGGAGGCTGCTGCGGAACTACTCCCGAATATATCAGAAAAACAAAAGAAAAAATTTTAAAATTAACTCCTGTTTTACGCAGTAAAAAAAGTTTTTCCGCCGTATGTTCTCCGTTCAAAACAGTTTTTATAGACAATATTTCAGTTATCGGCGAAAGAATAAATCCGACAGGTAAAAAACTTTTTAAAAAGGCTTTAATTGAAAACGATATAGATTATATATTAAATCAAGGCTATCAGCAGCGTGACAGCGGAGCGGATATTCTTGATGTAAATGTAGGACTTCCTGAAATTGACGAAACTTCTACAATGAAAAAAGTCATAAAATCTATTCAAAGTGTTATAGACTTACCTCTTCAGATAGATTCTTCAAATGCAAAAGCAATAGAAGCAGGGCTTAGAGTTTATAACGGAAAACCTATTGTAAATTCTGTAAACGGAGAAAAAGAAGTCTTAGATACTATTCTTCCTCTTGTAAAAAAATACGGAGCCTGCGTAGTAGGCCTTACTTTAGATGAAAACGGTATTCCTTCCTCCTGTGAAGAAAGAATAAAAATCGCAGAAAAAATTATTGACAAATGCAGTCAATACGGTATTTCAAAAGAAAATATTTTTATAGACTGCCTTACATTAACCGCTTCTGCGCAGCAAAAAGATGTTATTGAAACTTTAAAAGCTGTTAAGAAAATTACACAAATGGGTTATAAGACCGTTTTAGGAGTTTCAAATATTTCATTCGGACTTCCAAACCGTCCTCTTGTAAACCAAACTTTCTTAACTATGGCGCTTCAAAACGGACTTTCGCTTCCAATAATTAATCCAAACGATAAAGCGGTTATGGAAACAATTCTTGCTTTTAACGTTTTAAATTCTTATGATGAAAATGCAAAAAAATATACGTCATATTATGTAAATATCGAAGAAACCGAAAACAGCAATACCGTAGAATATGCTGTATTAAATGGAAATAAAACGAAAACTTCACAAATTACAAAAGAACTTTTAAAGCAAAATGATGAACTTACTGTAGTTAATGAATATTTAATACCCTGTATGGATACTGTGGGAAAAAAATATGAAAAGGGTGAAATTTTTCTTCCTACTCTTATTGAAGCCGCAGAAACTGCAAAAGTTGCTTTTGAAATTATAAATCAAAGCATAAAAAATAAAGGCAAAAATTCTGAAGAAAAAAATAAAATAATTCTTGCAACTGTAAAAGGCGACGTTCATGATATCGGAAAAAATATTGTAAAAGTAGTACTTGAAAATTACGGTTTTGAAATAATAGATTTAGGAAAAGACGTTCCTTCCGAAAAAATAATTAACTGCATAAAAGAAAATAATGTAAAATTAGTAGGACTTTCCGCACTGATGACCACTACTCTTTCCAATATGGAAGAAATAATAAAGGATATACAAAATGCTTTTAATGACGTAAAGATTATGGTAGGAGGTGCAGTTCTTACAGAAGATTACGCAAAAAAGATAAATGCAGACTTTTATTCCAAAGACGCTAAGGAAGCCGCTGAAATTGCCAAAGCCTTTTTTGGTATATAGTTGTAAATTTTAATTATTTCTGGTAAAATATAAATAATAAATTTTAGGAAAAAAACTATGGAAAAGAAAATTATCGCTAACAATAAAAAAGCCTTTCATGATTTTTTTATATTGGATAAATATGAATGCGGAATAGTGCTTTTCGGAACTGAAATAAAATCTCTCCGCCTTGGAAAAGTAAATTTAAAAGACAGTTACTGTTATATCGATAACGGAGAAATTTTTGCAAAAGGCATTCATATAAGTCCATATGAAAAGGGAAACATTTTTAATAAAGACCCTTTAAGAGAAAAAAAATTATTAATGCATAAAAAGGAAATATATAAGCTTTTTGGTGAGGTTACGCAAAAAGGGCTTACTTTAATTCCACTGTCAATTTATTTTTACGGTAAATATGCAAAATTAGAATTAGGATTATGTAAAGGCAAAAAGCTATACGATAAAAGAGATACCGAAGCTGAAAAAAGTGTAAAAATGCAAATAAATAAAGTCTTAAGAGAAAATCAAAAATATTAAAAGGGCAAAAAAATATATGTTTATAGAAAATATAAGATTAAATTTAGATTATGAAAAATTAAAAGTAAAATATCCGGAAAAGGTAAGTCTTACCGGATACATACTTAAAAATTACCAAACTTTCAGACAAGACGAGATCCGTCCCGCAATAATTGTATGTCACGGCGGAGGATACGGCGGTATGACAGAAACTGAAACTACTGCAATAGCTATGCCGTTTGTAGCTGCCGGTATATCCGCATTTGTTTTAAAATACAGCCTTGCAAAAGACGGAGCACATTATCCGTCTCAATTTATTGAATTATCGGAATCTATAAAAATTGTAAGAAAAAATTCTGCAAAATGGCATATCGACTCAAATAAAATTTTTGTAACAGGATATTCTGCCGGAGGCCATTTGGCTGCCTGCGCGGGAACCATATGGAACTGTGATATTGCAAAAGAATATGGTTATACTAATGATATAAATAAAGCAAACGGTATGATTCTCGGTTACCCTGTTATTTCTTCAAAAGAAGAAAACGGCCATTTAGGGTCATTTGTAAATCTTTTAGGCGATGATTTTTCAAATAAAGAATTGCTTTCATTTTTATCTCTTGAAGACAGAGTAACAAAAGATACTTGTCCTACATTTTTAATGCATACAAGAGATGATGACAATGTTCCTGTATCTCATTCTTTGGTATTTGCCTGCGCTCTTCAAAAAAATGACATACCTTTTGAAATGCATATATATGAAACAGGATGGCACGGAATGGCGCTTGCAAATGACAGAACAGCTTGGACACCGGGACTTGAAGCACCTCATTGCCAAGATTGGATAAAAAAGGCTGTTGAATGGATTAAATTAATGTAGTATAATAATATAGTTCTCATATATGGGGGCGTACCGGTTTCGACGGGGATTATGAAGTTTGACAAGCGAGCAAAGGGCGTGGACCTTTTTAAAACCACAAATTAAATTTTAAACGCTAACAATAATAAATTAGCTTTAGCTGCCTAAGTGCGGCTCGTCTTTTTTCGAAGGACCACGGTCGAAAAAAAGGCGTCATGCAGTGGTGAACGTGATTATATTAAGCTTTGCGTATAACATGACAAATGAAGCTACCGATATTAACAGCCCGTCTTTTGGCGGTTAATAAAGGGAATTTAAATATAAGACTACGCTCGTAGAAAATCTTATGGATTGATTTTCGGACAGGAGTTCAACTCTCCTCGCCTCCACCAGAATTATCGCTGGTCGAACACCGGAGCAGTTCGACGAGAAAAGCGTTAGCTCCACCAATTATAAATCCTTTAAACGCTTATTTCAAAGATGTTTTAAAGGATTTTTTATTTTGTAATAACCCATACTTTAACCCACTTTTTTTATAAACAATATATAATGAAACAAAAAAACAATAAGGAATAATCCCTACGATTCTTTTTTAAATATTTATACCTTTTTATATCAAAGTTTCAAGTAAAAATCCAATAATTTTTTTAATTATAAATGACCGGTAAGGACTATCCTTACCAGTCATTTTACAACAAATACTCATTGAACAAAAATC
>CAKTDK010000016.1 GCA_934541205.1 uncultured Eubacteriales bacterium | reverse complement strand
GCTTATTTACTATACATCCGACAGTAAGTTCGGTCATTGTAATTGCTGCGGCGCCGAAAAAGCATTTTTTCCATAAAGAAATATTTTTAAGCCTTTTATTTATATTATAAATAAAACAAAAACAAGCGCCGCCGGTTATTGTCATAGTCCAATGAGTGTATCCACGCCATAAAATTTCCAAAAGGCTGTAGCCTACTGCTCCGATTGTAAAAATCGTAAAAGTCTCTTTAAATTTCAAAATTGCTCACCCATTAAATAGAGTGCGCAATTTTTTATAATTAATTCTTTAAAAATTTTTTTATTATTAATTTTTGAAGAACTTTTATTATTAATTTTTTGAAATATCTATAATATTAATCCCAAAACGATTTTTATAATTATTTTTTGAAAAATCAATAATATTAACTCAGAAACAATTTTCCATTATTAAAATATTACTGAAAAAATCCATTTAAAAATATAAAGAACAACCGTAAAATATCCAAATCCGCATAAAAGTCCCGTTATAAGCCGTCGAATGTTATTGGATTCAAGCTTTTTAAAATATTGCAGTGTTCCGTCAATAACTAAAGGTATAATAAAAATTATACAAAAATACCAGGGTGTATAAAGCTTTAAACAAAATAAAATCAAAGAAATTATCTGACCAAAAAAAATTCCGGTACATCTGGCGCAAAGAGGAAATTGCCACCCTTTAATTTTAAAGCTTCGGTCATATAATTGATGACAGCCAAAAACTTTTCCGATTTTCATAAGAAAAAGCCAAAACTTTGTTTTTTTATCTAAATCGCGCTCCACAATCAACACACATCCTGTAAGTAGTAGTAGAGGTGTATCCTTTTCCCATTCCGCAAAGACCGCAAAGCCATCCCCAAGGGCCGAGACACAAATATCCGAGACAGCCTTTTCCCAAATCAAATCCCTGAGATTTTCCGTTTGTTTCGCTTACAACTTTTATGTTATGGCTTCCGCAACGCGGACATCCCGTAATATTTGAAGAATTATTATACACGCTTTCAGAAGGTTGTATCGTTTCGCAATAAGGACATTTTTTTGCATCGTCCGCTATTTGACTGTTGCATTTGATACAATTTTTCATAATTCACTCTCCTTTAAATATATAGATATAAAATAACATTTTTATTACTTAAAAGCAATATTATTAATGAAAAAGTATTATTAAAAGTGTTATTATATGAAAACATTATTATTTTAAAAAAGCATTATTCATTTTTAGAATAATGCTTTTTCATTTATATATTCTATAAACTTTTTTCCAAAATATCACAAATACGCTTGCAAGCAAAGCCGTCACCGTAAGGATTTGACGCCTTGCTCATTTTTTCATATTCTCCCTTTTCTGTCAAAAGCCTTTTAAATTCTTTGTAAATTGTTTCTTCGTTTGTTCCTACAAGCTTCAAAGTTCCTGCCTCAATGCCTTCGGGCCGCTCTGTTGTATCACGCATAACAAGTACAGGCTTGCCAAGTGATGGAGCTTCCTCCTGAATTCCGCCGCTGTCTGTAAGAATAAGATATGATTTTGCAAGAAAATTATGAAAATCAAGTACATCAAGAGGATCTATGATTTTTATTCTGTTGTGATTTCCAAGTATTTCGGCGGCAGCCTGTCTTACGGCAGGATTCATATGAATAGGATATATAACTTTTATATCTTTTGTTTCGTCAACAATTCTTTTTATTGCGCGAAACATATGCTTTAAAGGCTCTCCTAAATTTTCTCTTCTGTGGGCAGTCAGCATAATAAGTCTTGAATCAGACGCCCAATCTAATATTTCATGAGAATAATCTTTTCTTACAGTGGTTTTAAGCGCGTCGATTGCAGTATTTCCCGTAATAAAAATACTGTCGGGATTTTTTCCTTCTTTTATAAGATTATTTTTTGACATCTGAGTGGGAGCAAAGTTGAATTTTGCAATAATTCCCACAGCCTGCCTATTAAATTCTTCGGGAAACGGCGAATATATATTATATGTGCGAAGTCCCGCTTCAACGTGGCCTACAGGAATCTGAAGATAAAAGCAAGCAAGCGCTGTAACAAAAGTTGTAGAAGTATCTCCGTGAACAAGCACAACATCGGGAGCTTCCTTTTCAAGAACTTCTTTTATTGAATTTAAAATATTGGTAGTTACGTCAAAAAGAGTCTGCTTATCTTTCATTATTGATAAATCATAATCCGGTACAACCTCAAAAGCGTTTAAAACCTGGTCAAGCATCTGACGGTGCTGACCTGTAACACATACCAAAGTTTTTATATTTTTACGGGTTTTAAGTTCATTTACCAAAGGACACATTTTTATAGCTTCCGGTCTTGTCCCGAAAACCAGCATTACTTTTTTCATTTATAAATAACCTCAACAGTATTTTTCTTTAATTTTACCATATTATATGGATTTTTTAAAGTATTAATTATATAATGAAATCAAATAAAATTATATTCAGGTGATAATATGCATCTTTGCACCGATTGTCCCAGAAACTGCGGTGCGGATAAAAGTCTGTATAAAGGCTTCTGCAAAACGGGAGAAAAAGTAAAAATTGCGAAAGCTTCTCTTCATTTTTGGGAGGAGCCTTGCATTTCAGGAAAAAACGGTTCAGGAACAGTGTTTTTTTCAGGCTGCAATCTAAAATGTTGTTTTTGTCAAAATTATAAAATTTCAAGCGAAAACTTCGGACAAGAAATATCAGACGAAAGACTTTCCGAAATTTTTCTGGAGCTTCAAAATAAAGGCGCGCATAATATAAATCTTGTAACTCCTTCACATTTCATAAAAAATATAATAAACGCTTTACAAAAGGTAAAAAATAATATTAATATACCTATTATTTATAATACTTCGGGTTATGACAAGCCCCAAACCATAAAAATTCTTAATCAATATGTGGATATTTATCTTACGGATATAAAATTTTTTGATAATGAGCTTTCAAAAAAATACTTAAAATGTGAAAATTATTTTGAAACAGTAAAAAAATCCCTTGACATAATGATTAAAACAAAGGGGAAACCTATTTTTGAAAATAATCTTTTAAAAAAAGGAACAATAATAAGGCATCTTGTTATGCCTTCCTGCTATAAAGACTCTTTAAAAATACTTGATTATCTTTATGAAAATTATTCAAAAGACGATTTTATATTTAGTATTATGAGTCAGTATATTCCTTTTTATCAAAGCTGTAATTTTCCTGAAATAAACAGAAAAATTACAACTTACGAGTATAATAAAGTTATTGAAAGAGCCGAAAAATATGGCTTTAAGGGATATTTTCAGCAAAAATCTTCTGCAAAAGAAGATTATATTCCAAAATTCGACTTGACAGGGGTTAATTTTTAATGTATACTAAATTAGTAGACAAAGTTGCTCTTTTGTATAGTTGTATATCATAATAAAAAAGAGCTTTTATATAGTTTTTTTATATTATTTGTAGAAAATCAAAAACTTTATTGACAGCTGATTTTTTAAGGTATATACTGAAACTGTAAAAAGTAAATAGGTTTTATGTTACTGACGGAATAAGTGGACTACCACGGGGAAACATAAAACTTGTAAGCCGACCGTCTGGGCAATTTTGTGATTTCAAGGTTACAAAATTGCCTTTTTGATTATAATAAAAACTTTTGTTTATGACAAAGTTTTTGCGTAAGGAGGAATTACAATGAATTTCGAACAATGGAGCGGATTTAAAAAAGGTAAATGGCAAGAGGAGATTAACGTATCCGACTTTATTTTGAATAACTATAAGCTGTATGAAGGCGATGACAGTTTTCTTGAAGGTCCCACCGAAAGAACAAAAATGCTGACAGACCGTCTTAATAGTCTTTTAAAGCTTGAAAGAGAATACGGAGGAGTCATAGATATTGATACAACTACAGTTTCTTCTCTAACAAACTATAAACCCGGATATCTCGACAAAGAAAATGAAATAATCGTAGGACTTCAGACAAATCGTCCTTTAAAAAGAGGCGTAAATCCTTTCGGCGGAATAAGAATGGCGCGACAGGCGTGTGAAGCTTACGGATATCAGCTTTCCGATAAAATCGAAAGCGAATTCAAATACAGAACCACCCATAACGATGGTGTTTTCAGAGTTTATACCGATGAAATGAGAAAAGCGCGTAAAAGCGGAGTTATAACAGGACTTCCTGACGCTTACGGAAGAGGCAGAATAATCGGTGATTACAGGCGTGTTGCGCTGTACGGCGTGGACAAGCTTATCGAAGAAAAAGAAAAAGATAAAGCGGAAAAAGGTCTTTTAGATATGGATGTTGACAACATCAGGATTCTTGAAGAACTTTATCAGCAGATAAATTTCTTAAAAATGCTTAAAGAAATGGCTTCTATGTACGGATATGATATATCAAAACCTGCGTCAAATGCAAAAGAAGCCGTGCAGTGGACTTATTTTGCATATCTTGCCGCAATTAAAGAACAAAACGGTGCTGCTATGTCCCTTGGAAGAACTTCCACTTTCTTTGATATTTATATTGAAAGAGATTTTGAAAAAGGTATTTTAACCGAAAAACAGGCGCAGGAAATAATGGATGATTTTGTTATGAAACTGAGAATGGCAAGACATTTAAGAACTCCTGATTATAACGAACTTTTCGGCGGAGATCCTATGTGGATTACCGAAGCTGTCGGAGGAGTAAGCACAAAAGGCGTTCCTCTTGTAACTAAAAATTCTTTCCGTATTTTAAATACTCTTTATAATTTAGGCTCGGCGCCGGAACCAAACCTTACTATTTTATGGTCGGAAAAGCTGCCTGAAGGATTTAAAAGATTTTGCGCAAAGGTATCTATTGATACCGATTCCATTCAATATGAAAACGACGATGTTATGCGTCCTGTATACGGTGACGATTACGCAATCGCTTGCTGCGTTTCAGCTATGAAAATCGGCAAACAGATGCAGTTTTTCGGTGCAAGATGCAATCTTCCAAAACTTCTTCTTTTAGCTTTGAACGGCGGTCATGATACACTTTCCGGTATAGACCTTGGACCTTCTATGGAAGTATATCCTGAAGAGGTACTTGATTTTGATAAAGTTACTGAAAGACTTAACAAATATATGGTATGGCTTTGCAGACTTTATGTAAACACGATGAACGCCATTCATTATATGCATGACAAATATGCTTATGAGAAAATACAGATGGCCCTTCACGATACTGATGTTGAAAGACTTATGGCTTTCGGCGTTGCAGGACTTTCCGTTATTACAGATTCTCTGAGTGCAATAAAATATGCCAAAGTTTTTGTAAAACGAGATGAGCAAGGGTATATAGTTGATTTTGATACCAGAGGAGAATTTCCAAAGTACGGCAACGACGACGACAGAGTTGACCTGATTGCGCAAAAGGTGCTTCAAAACGTATATGAAGAGCTGAAAAAGACTCCGACTTACAGAAACGCGGAACACACTTTGTCGGTTTTGACCATTACTTCAAATGTAATGTACGGTAAAAAAACCGGTTCAACGCCTGACGGAAGAAAAAAAGGAGAACCTTTTGCTCCTGGTGCAAACCCAATGCATAACCGTGATGAAAACGGAGCTCTGGCTTCTTTGAACTCTGTTTCAAAACTCGATTACGCTTGCTGCCGCGACGGAATTTCAAATACTTTTTCAATCACTCCCAATACTTTGGGCAAATCCGATGATGACAGAGTAAATAACCTTGTAAGCATACTTGACGGTTATTTTAAAAATATGGCTCATCATATTAACGTAAACGTTTTAAATAAAGAAAAACTTATGGACGCTTATGAAAATCCGGAAAAATATCCTAACCTTACCGTAAGAGTATCAGGATACGCGGTGCATTTCAACAAGCTTTCAAAAGAACAGCAAAGAGAAGTTATTTCACGAACTTTCCACACCGCAATATAAAATTTTTATGTCGGCTTATAATATTTATAAAAAAGGCGGGGTTTTCAGATGGTAAAAGGCAAAGTGCATTCTTTTCAAAGTCTCGGAACTCTTGACGGTCCCGGACTTAGATGTGTGGTTTTTATGCAGGGATGCAATTTGAGATGCGCTTACTGCCATAATCCAGATTCCTGGGATATGGATTCAAAAGACGTTTATACTCCCAAAAAGCTTTTTGAAAAAATTAAAAAATATAAAAATTATTTTGGAAAAGAAGGGGGAGTTACGGTTTCAGGCGGCGAGGCGCTTTTGCAAAGCGAGTTTGTCAAAGAACTTTTTATACTTTGCCGTATAGATGGAATTTCCACTTGCCTTGATACTTCCGGAAGTATAATAAACGACAGTGTAAAAGAACTTTTAAAATATACGGATGTATGTCTTTTGGATATAAAAATGACAAATGAAGAAGATTATATTAAATATACGAGGGGTTCATTTAAAAGGACAATGGAATTTCTCAGCCTTTTACAAAAGCGAAATATCAGAACCTGGATAAGACAGGTTATAGTTTCCGGAATAACCGATAATGAAGAGAATATACAAAAATTAAAGCAAATAAAAGAAGATTTTCCTTGCATTGAAAAAATTGAGCTTTTGCCTTTCAGAAAACTTTGTATTGATAAATATAAAAAAATGGGAATTGATTTTCCCATGAAGGATATTCCCGAAACTTCTGAAGAAACCATAGAAAAATTAAATAAAATAATAACAGGAGAGGTTTAAACCTCTCCTGTTATTATTTTAAAAGATTTCTTTCTGTCATTTTGAGAGGCGAAGAATCTCTTTTTAGGGGAAATAGATCTTTCAGCTCAATCTTGCTCAGGCTGGCAAGAATAATGAATGTTTTTTATCATAATTACAGGCAGTATTGCTTTTATTAGAAAGTTTTTTGCATGAGAAATTTGTCAAATATAAAAAATACTTGACAAATTTCAAAAAATGTAATAATATAGGAAATATCCTAAATTTTATTTGGGAATATCAGGACATTTCTGCTCGTAATTTCCATTTACGATTTCTTTTATGCAGTCCTGACAAATAGGCCTGAGGTTTTTTAAAACAAGATTTTCCACAGCGCCGCAGAAAAGACATTCTGGAACAGCTTTTTTGACTATTATATAGTCTTTTTCCAGCAATAAATTCATTACATCGCTTTCTTTTATATTGAGCTGTTTACGAAGATCTTTTCTCAATAATATTCTTCCCATTTCGTCTACCTTTGTTGTTGTCTGCAACATCTTTTCATTCTCCTTTTTTTAAAAATTTATTTGGGATTTTTATTGGTTAATGGAAAGAAGGGTTGTACAGGTTGAATGAATAAAAATCCCAAATCTTTATAAAGGTGTCATAAAGATAACACCTTATTTAAAAAATCGGTGAAACAGAAAAGCTCTCCGACAGACGTACCTGCTTTACTACCTTCGTGAAAAGAAATTAACCACCCGTAAGTTTAAATGATAACTGCTGCCAATTTTTTGGTCATTTTGAAGTTAAGTTTTTGAAAGGAATCTTCGCTCAAGTTCAAAACGACAAAATCGTATCGTTAAAGAAAACCCCGAACAAAGACTTTCGCTTGTCAAACCTTTACATATAATGCTATTTTTTAAAACTTCAGGTTAATTTCAAAAAAAAACCAAAATGTTATAAAAAATAACCCCACTGAGGTGTCCCACAGCCCCTCACATATCCTCACCTAAAAATTTCTAATCAAAAGTTTTTTGAGGGCCTCAAACGAAATAAAATTTTCGGCTTGAAAAACTTTTGGTTGAAAAAAGGGAGAGAATATGCTATAATAAATGCTCTTCGACGCCGGTGGTAATGCAGATACCTTTAATATCTCATTACGGAAGCAGAATGTTCCCGCATTGCTGCTTCGTCGGAGAGCTTTTCTATTTCACCGATTTTTCAGCGAAAAAATTTTTTCAGTGAAAAAAAGCTGACCGACCTAAACCGTAATAAAGATTAAATTTTTTAAACTATGACTATGACAATCAGACATATTTAAAAAATCCTTTCTTTTTTAGATTTTAAGATTAAAACAAAGTTTTAATCTCTTCGCGATAAGAAATAAAATCTTTCTTAAAAAGCTTCAAAATCTCTTTGGGATTAAGAAAGAAAAAACCGTTTAAAGCTTTTATATAAAATTAAAAACCGTGCTAAGTGTTTTAGCACGGTTTTAAGTTTTCTTATCCGGTAATGAGAATTTCTTCACGACTTAGAGAGTTCATCGCCGCTGACGCTCCTTTTGGACGACAGGGAGGATGGATTCTCTGAATGACACTTTTTCTTGTCATTTCCAACGCAGCGAGGAAGCTATTTTTGAATGACAGGAAAATGAATTTCTCCAAAGGGCATAAAAAAATGACACAGAGAAAATCAAAATGTCAATAAGTGAAGGAAGCTCATTTTATCCAAAACAAAAAGGATATAATAAACCAAACCATATAACAAAGGGATTTCAAAAAAATTACCAATTTCTGTTGTAAAAGTGAGAAAAATGTGTTATACTATCAGAAGTCGGCGCCGGAAATCCGGTTGTTTATTAGTGCCTTTAACACTTATAAGCAGGTCTTAGCGTGTTCCCGCACGTTAAGCTGCCGATGTTTTTTAATTTTTATAAGATAATTTTACAGTATATTTTATAAAATGTCAATATTTTTTTGGGAAAATTTTCTGAAATGTTTTTAACCCCCCATTTTTATGCTCGGAAGGAGCGTAAAATGGGGGTTTTTGATGATAGAAAAAGTTTGGGATTTGGTTTTTTTATCGGGCTGAAAGTATTATTTTGAAGTGACAATATAAAAAATATCCCTTATGGCAGTTTTTTTTACTGCCATAAGGGATTTTATTTTTGGTTTGGAAAGAGAATCGAAATGGACTAAAACGAGTTCAAAAAGGGCTAAAATGAGTTCAAAAAGGGCTAAAATGAGTTCAAAATGGACTGAAATGAGTTCGGAATGGGCTGAAACGAGTTCGGAATGGGCTGAAACGAGTTTAAAATGGACTAAAACGAGTTCAGAATGGATTGAAATGAGTTTAAAAAAATATTTTTAATGAGAATGGAAAGTAAGAAGAGGTTGAGATAATAGAAAAATCATGGGATTGGGAGTTGGGTTTTTTACCGGGCTGAAAATATTATTTTGAAGTGACAATATAAAAAATATCCCTTATGGCAGTTTTTTTTTACTGCTATAAGGGATTTTATTTTTGGTTTGGAAAGAGAATCGAAATGGACTGAAATGAGTTTAAAAAGGGCTAAAATGAGTTCAAAGTGGACTAAAACGAGTTCAGAATGTACTGAAATGAGTTTAAAAAGATATTTTTAATGAGAATGGAAAGTAAGAGGAGGTTGAGAGAATAGAAAAATCATGGGGAAGGGTGTTTATATCTTCCGCAAAAACTGCGTAACATTTTAAAGAAAAATGCTATTTGTTTAGATTATCTATTTTTTCTTGTTTCTTTATAAAAGTACCGTAGCAAGCATGGGAAAGGGGAACCCTTTCCACAATCACTCGTTTCTGTCTGCAACAGTAAACGCAATTTTTACTTGTTGGGAATATCCCAAACTCTTACTTAAGCTGAAAGTTGTTTACTTCATTTCTTTTTCAAATCTAAAAAAGTAATTGTTTTCTAATGGAATATTTCCAGCAGTATCACCTGTTTGATGCGGGTCTTTATGCTTTGGATTAAAAAATTCTACAATCTTGAAACCACAACGATTTATGTAGAAATGAATGTTTCGTTTATCGTAATATGGGGTATGCGTTTCCCAAATCTTTGTTTCAGGGTGTAATTCTTCGATTGATTTCCATATCTTAAACCCATTTCCGACATTTTGTGAGCCTGATTTTACATATAAAAGATGAAGTGAATTGTATCCAGTTTTATCATTTATTACTATTATTGTACCACCAACTCTTACTCCGTCAATTTCTGCAATATAGGCTTCAGAGCCTTTAGTTGCAAAAGACTCTTCAATATCTTTTATAGGAAGAACTGTTTTTTCAAATTCTCCAAACTCTTCTACATAAGCTTTTTGAAAAGCTTCTTGAATTTCGCTTATAAATATGCTCTTATCTTCAGCAGAAATAATAGGTCTTAAAATTAATTTGTTCATACTTCATTGTTCTCCTTAAATTTTCATAGTCTATTTAATCAAAGAAGTATGTCTTTATTCTCTCCCACCCCAGTTTGAGATGTTCATAATATACACATCATTTATTTTTTTCATTTATCTTATTCTCCCATAAAAAAGTCAAACAAATTTCTATTTGTCAATTTGTATGCCATATATCTTTGAACTTATATATGAATTTATCATATACAGGGTAACAAACAAGAGGGTGAAAGCAACGAGTGTTTTCGCCTTCATACTATGATATTCCCTTATATCTAACCGTACCGTTTTATATTGTTATAAGAAATTGGGTATTAAAGTGTCAAAAATCATTGTTGTTTTGAGTGTCTCAATGTGCGAAAAAGTCAGTATTTGCAAGACTAACACCTTTTGATACTCAAAATTCAAATGTTATTTTTTATGCTTTTTTGAGCATAAGAAAGAGGATTTTTTTATTTTATCAAATCTTTTATAACTTCTCCTGCGAGTATAAGTCCTGCCGAGGAGGGAACAAAAGAAATACTTCCGGGAACACTTCTTTTTTCCGACTGTTCTTCCTTATCTATCTCTTCAATCACAGGAGATATGGCTTGTTCCTTTGAATAAACCACCTTTAATTTTTTTATATTTCTTTTTCTCAGTTCATATCTCATTACCTTTGCAAGAGGACACACAGAAGTTTTATATATATCCGAGATTTCAAACCTTGCAGGGTCAAGTTTATTTCCCGCGCCCATACAGCTTATTACGGGAATATGGTATTCACTGCATTTTTCTATCAGCAAAAGTTTTGACGAAACGGTATCTACAGCGTCTATTACATAATCAAACATTTTAAAATCAAATTGGGAGAGAGTATCTTTATTAAAGAAAATATTTTTGCAAATAACATTTGCCGACGGATTTATATCAATTATTCTATCGGCCATAACATTTGTTTTATATTTTCCCAAAGTGGAATGGAGGGCAATCAACTGACGGTTTAAATTTGTCAGGCTGACTTTATCATTATCGACTAAAGTAATATTTCCCACGCCTGCTCTTGCAAGGGCTTCCGCGGTAAAAGAGCCTACGCCTCCCACGCCAAAAAGGGCAACATGAGCGTTCTGCAATTTTTTTAAGTTATTTCTTCCTATCAAAATAGAAGTTCTTGAAAACTGGTCCATTATATTTCCCCGTTTTTATTCGTCAAGGTATTTTGCTCTGACACCGCCTATATATTTGGGACGGGTTCTTGCGCATACCACGTTTGCCATACCTATATTTTTTATGCTTAATCTTACGGGAACGGCAACTTTTTTCAGGTGCATACCTATAAGTGTATCGCCTATATCCATACCTGCTTGAGCTTTTATTTCTTCCGCTGCGACGGGATTTTCAAAATTTTCATAGGCGGAGGTTGCAAAAGAGCCTCCTGCTTTTATCTGCGGAATTACGTTTACAATTTCGAGATTATATTTTAAAGCTGCTTCTTTTTCAATAATCAAGGCGCGGTTTAAATGTTCACAGCACTGGGCGGCGAGATATATACCTTTTTCTTTCAAAACAGGATATATAACGTCAAAAACTTCTTTAGCGGCGTTAAAATCCGAGCCTTTTCCGATGATTTCTCCTTTTATTTCACTGGAGGAACATCCGATTACAAGAATATCGTCTTTTTGAAGTTTGGCAATATTTAAAAATTCATTTAAAATAGTTTTTGTCTGATTTTTTATATCAGTCATCATTATTCATCTCCTGAATATTTTCTCTTGCTATTGAAAGCATAAGTTTTATACGGTTTTCCTGATTTACTTTTGTTGCGCCGGGGTCATAATCTATAGCGACTATATTTGAAGACGGGAAGATATTTCTCAGTTTTTTAATCATGCCTTTTCCGACGATGTGATTTGGAAGACATCCGAAAGGCTGAGTACAGATTATATTTGAAAATCCGTGATGTATAAGCTCGACCATTTCGGCAGTTAAAAGCCATCCTTCTCCCATTTTTGCTCCGTAGCCGATAATATCTTTTACAAGTTCTTTTGTCTTATAAAAAGGAAGGGGAGGATTAAAAGAGGGATATTTTTTTATTGTATCTATCATTATAGATTCTATTTTTATCATATAATTTATAAGCATTTTATCAACGACGGAAACAAAGGTTCTTGTACCGTACAGCGATTTGTCCGTAAGGACGTTATCGGCGCAGTAAAATATAAATCCCATAAGGCCGGGCACATTTATCTCACAGTTTTCTTCATTTACAAGAAATTTTTCAAGATTATTATTTGCAAGGCTTGAATATTTTACATATATTTCGCCTACGATGCCTACTTTTACTTTTTTGGAGTTTTTTATGGGAATTGAAGAAAAATACCTGCAAATTTCGTCCATATAATGGGACATCTCTTTTACGGTATATCCTTTTTTGCTGTCAAATACATCGGAAATTTCAGATATAAAATGCTGTACGCCTTTTTGCGCGTCGCCTTTATTTATTTCATAAGGCTCAATCTGATTTTTTAAAAGCATTAAAAGGTCACCGTAAATTACTGCGGCCAAAAATTCCCTCAGCATAGAAACAGAAAGGGTAAATCCGCTGTTTCTTTCAATTCCGAAGGGGTTTAAAGAAATAACGGGGATATTGCCGTATCCCGCTTTTTTTAAAGCTTTTCTCAAAAGATGAATATAATTTGACGCGCGGCAGCCACCTCCAGTTTGAGTAATTATAAGGGCGGTTTTATCAAGGTCGTATTTTCCGCTGTTTAGAGCGTCGATAAACTGTCCTATAACCAAAAGAGCCGGATAACAGGTATCGTTCTGGACATATTTAAGTCCTGTTTCAACCACTGACGGACCGTCGTTTGTCAAAAGTACAGAATTATATCCGTTGTTTTTTAAAATATTATTCAGAAATGAAAAATGTATTGGAAGCATCATAGGCATTAAAATTGTATAATCTTTTTTCATTTCCTTTGTAAATTCGATTCGTTCAAATCTTTCTGCCATATATTTTTCTCCGATTAGACTTTTTTATTTCTTTTTCTTTGGTTTATTGCGGCAAAAAGACTTCTCAGTCTTATTTTTACCGCGCCCAGGTTAGTTATTTCATCAATTTTTATCTGAGTATATATTTTATTTTCTTTTTCAAGAATATCCCTGACTTCGTCAGTTGTAATTGCGTCTACTCCGCATCCGAAAGATACAAGCTGTATAAGTTCCATATCATTTTGATTTTCTATATATTTTGCGGCGCTGTACATTCTTGCGTGATATGTCCACTGATTTAGTACGTGAGTATTAAATTTGGGAGCAAGGTGAGATATGCAGTCTTCGCAGATTACAGCGGCGCCCAGACTTGTAATAAGGGTATCTATACCGTGGCTTATTTCAGGGTCGATATGATAAGGACGGCCGGAAAGCACAATTATTTCAAGATTTTTTTCTCTTGCTTTTTTGATTATGGTTTCTCCTTCGGCAATAATTTTTGCCTTATAAGAATAAAGTTCGTCAAAAGCGGCGTCAACGGCTTTTTTAATTTGATTTAAAGAAAATTCTTCAAGCCTTTCTGAAAGTATTTTTTGTATTTTTAAAGCGAATTTCTTTTTGTTATCTATTGAAATATAGTCGCTTATAAAATTTATTCCGTCAAGCTGACAGTTTGCTTTTATAACTTCGGGGTAATAGGCAACTACAGGACAGTTGAAATGATTATCGCCTTTATTTTCGTTGATATTATAAGACATACAGGGGTAAAAAATAGTTTTTATTCCCTTTTCCTTTAATATTTCAATATGGCCGTGAATAAGCTTTGCAGGGTAACAAACGGTATCGGAAGGGATAGTCATTTGGCCTTTTATATAAGTAGCTCTGTCGGAAAAGCCCGAGCTTACGGCAGTATAACCCAGCTCTTTGAAAAATCTGTGCCAAAAGGGAAGAAGTTCATAGTTATTAAGTCCCATGGGTATACCTATAACTTTTTCGTTTTCTTTCAGCGTTTCAAAGTATTTTTCCAGCAAAGAGCGTTTATATTTATATATATTAAGGTCATCTGCGCTTTTGCCGTTTTTCAGAGGCTTTTCGCATTTATTTCCGCTTATGTATTTTTTACCGTTATTAAAGGTATTTACGGTGAGCTGACAATGATTGCTGCAAAGTCCGCAGTTTATTGTTTTTTCAGTGTAAGAAAAGTTTAAAAGCTCGTCTTTTGTAAGAATTGAGCTTTTTTGCTTTGACATTTCTTTTGAATAAAGGGCGGCGCCGAACGCTCCCATTATGCCTGAAATATCGGGTCGTACTGCGTTGCAGTCAAGTTCTTTTTCAAAGGTGCGAAGTACGGCGTCGTTATAAAAAGTTCCGCCTTGAACGACTATATGTTTTCCAAGTTCTTCTTTTGAAGATACTCGTATTACTTTGTAAAGGGCGTTTTTTACGACGCTCATTGAAAGACCGGCAGAAATGTTTTCTATTGAAGCGCCGTCTTTTTGAACCTGTTTTACGGAGGAATTCATAAAAACGGTGCACCGGCTGCCAAGTTCAACAGGTGAATCTGCAAAAATGCCCAGCTTTGAAAATTCTTCAATGTCGTAGCCGAGAGCGTTTGCAAAGGTCTGCAAAAATGAACCGCATCCTGAAGAGCAGGCTTCGTTTAAATATATATTTTCTATTACTCCGTTTCTGATTTTAAAGCATTTTATATCTTGTCCTCCTATATCAAGGACAAATTCAACCTGCGGAAGAAATTCTTTTGCTGCTGTAAAATGAGCGATTGTTTCAACTATTCCGAAATCCATTCCGAAAGCATTTTTTATCAGTTCTTCACCGTAGCCTGTGACAGTGCTTCCCAAAATATTTATGTCAGGATGTTTGTCGTAAAGCTCCAAAAGAAAGTCTTTTACAAGTGGAACGGGGTTTCCGCTGTTTGTGCGGTATTTTGAAAACAAAAGTTCTTTTTCTTTATTTACAACAGTCATTTTAATTGTGGTTGAGCCTGCGTCTACGCCGATATATACGTCATCTTTGCCTTTAAATTCGCCTTTTGACACTTTTGCTTTTTTGTGGCGGGCTTGAAATTCTTCATATTCCTTCTGAGTTTTAAATAAAGGAGGGTTTATGGATGTTACGGGTTTTGAGCTGTAGTTTTCAAGGGTTTTAATAACGTCGTTTAAATCAAATTCTTTATCTCCGTTTACAGCGCAGCCGTAAGATACATAATAGAGGGAATTTTCGGGGCAGATTCCTTTGCAGTTTAAAAATTTGTCAAAGCTGTTTCTGAGTTCTTCAAAAAAGGTTAAAGGGCCTCCAAGATATAAAATATTTCCCTGTATTTTTCTTCCCTGGGCAAGTCCGGCGATAGTCTGGTTTGCAACAGCGTCAAAAATGCTTTTTGCAATATCTTCTCTGTGAGCTCCCTGATTTATAAGAGGCTGGATATCGGATTTTGCAAATACTCCGCATCTTGAAGCTATGGTATAGGTTTTTTTATGTTCTTTTGCGATAATATTCATTTCTTTTGGAGTAACTTTGAGAAGCGTTGCCATCTGGTCAATAAAAGCGCCGGTACCTCCGGCGCAGCTTCCGTTCATACGTACTTCGGTAATACCCTTTACAAAAAGTATTTTTGCATCTTCTCCGCCAAGTTCGATTACAACATCGCTTTCTGGCATAAGACGTTTTACTGCTGCGCGGGTGCTGTACACCTCCTGCATAAACGGAATATTGCATCCCCCTGCAAGGCCCATTCCTGCACTTCCCGATATAACAAGGGAGGCTTTTTCGCCTTTTAGAATATTATCATTTATATATTTTAATATTTTTGGCGTTTTTTTTGCTATTTCCGAAAAATGTCTGTCGTATGTTTTATATATAATATTGTCGCTTTCATCTAAAACAACACATTTGATAGTTGTGGAACCAATGTCTAAGCCTATTTTCATATAAACTTCTTCCTTTGATTATTTTTTTCTTTTGTTTAAAAGTTTTTCTTTTATATGTTCAAAAGCTTCTTTATTTTTTGTATAATTTAATTTTGGAAAAGCTTTAAAAATTCTTTTATATTGTAATTTTTGTATTTTTCCTATTTGGTATTTTATTTTTTCTATTGAATAATAATGAGTTTCAAGCCATTGAGAAAATGTTTTTTTTGCTTTTTCTCCCAAAAGCTTTTGTTCTTCTTTGTAATCGGATATTTTTGCCTGTATTTCTGCAAGGCGGCCGTTTAAAAGAAGCAGATGATATACCGTAAATATAATGTCGGATATCAAAATGATAAAAATTATAAATGAAGTTATATATAACGCAATCGGTGAGAAATCACAGATAATTTTGTATATAAAAGGATGTATAAATTTTATAACCAATACTGTAAGTATTCCGAAAACTGCTGCTCCCAAAAGACAGATTCTGCCGTTAAGATTAAATTTTTTGTCGCTGTAATCCCACCACTTGGCATTAAACAGCTTTTCAAGAATATAGGAGGTCAGGTATTCAACTATGCAAGTGAGTATTGCGCCTGACATAAAAAGTATAAAGACGTCATCGGTTTTATTATTAAGGAAAAAAATAACTACCAAAGCGCCGCAGCCATAAACGGGACATAAAGGACCGTTTAAAAATCCGCGGTTTATAAGTTTTATTTCGTTTATTGAACATATTGTGGATTCATAAATCCAGCCTATAACACTGTAAGCAATAAAGCACAGAAACCACTTGCATACAAATAGCATTATAATACAATCCTTTGCGATATTTTTTTAAAAACTACATCATTTTACAGATTTCTTTATATTATAACATATTTAATCATCATTTTAAATAGATTATATTTGGAAAATATATTAAATAAAAGTTTGTTTTTGTGTTATAATAACCTCACGTTGTAGTTTGCAGCAAAGCCTTGGACAACTGAGAGAACATTAGAACGAAGGATAGAAAATTGTTTTTTCTAGTTTCTGTTATATGCTATAATAATCTTACACAATATGGTAAAGCGGGATCTCAGATATTTTTGGAAATATTAGAGCAGAAGATTATAAGGTTTTTCAGAAATGTTATAATAAAAAAGTTCAATACGGAGGTGAAAAGCTTATGCAGATTATAATTGTTTTGACGGTTATTGTGTTGTTTTTGTATTTAAATAATAATATTTTAAAAGTCAAACAGTATACTTTATATCAAAATATAAAAAATGAAATAAAAATAGCACACCTTTCAGATCTTCATGGAAAAAGCTTTGGAAAAAGAAATAAAAGACTTCTAAAAAAGATATATGCTCAAAATCCTGATATTATTTTTTTTACAGGAGATTTGATTACGGCAGGCAGTAAAGATATAAAGAAAAGTACAGATTTTTTATATAGGCTGGCAGAAAAATATCCGGTATTTTTTATACCGGGAAATCATGAGTTTAGAAAAAATCAGCAATATGAAGTTGAAAAGCTTTTAAAAAAAGGGAATGTGACAGTATTAAAAAATCAAATTTCAAAGATAAATATAAAAGGTAATGATATAAATATTTTAGGCCTCTATTATATGCAGGGTGATTTTAAGGATTATGTAAATATGTCAAAAGGAGAATTTTCTTATCCGGATATGAGCATTTATATAAAAGAGCTTGAAAAATGCGGCGGTGTAAAAATAATTCTTTCGCATTATCCGGAAAATTTTTCGTTGGCGAAAGAAAACAGCTTTGATAAATATAATTATGATTTTTATTTTGCAGGGCATGTTCACGGCGGACAGTTTAGATTTCCTTTTATAAAAGGAATATACGGACCCGGACAAGGTTTTTTTCCAAAATATACAAAAGGTATATATGGAAATCATCCAAAAATGATAGTAAGTCCAGGACTTGGATGCAGTACAATTCCATTCAGACTTTTTAATTTGCCTGAAATAGTAGTTGTTAATATAAAAAATAAATAACCGATTTATTAAGGAGATATGAGAATATATGAATAATTGGAGCAGTGCGCAGTATTTAAAATTTAAAAATGAAAGAACACAGCCCTCTGTTGATTTGGCAAAAAGAATAGAACTTGAAAATCCTGAAAAAATTATTGATATAGGATGCGGTCCTGGAAACAGTACGAATGTTTTGAAAAACTTGTTTCCAAAAGCTTATATATTGGGAATTGATAATTCAAAGAATATGATAGAAAATGCAAGAGAAAATTATCCGGATTTGGAATTTAAGGTTTGTGATGCAGAAAAGGAACTTGGAAACTTTGAAAATGATTTTGATATAGTTTTTTCCAACGCGTGTATTCAATGGATACCAAATCACAGCGTCTTGCTTGAAAATATGTTTTCTCTTTTAAAAAAAGGCGGAGTTATGGCGATACAGACTCCGATGAATTACGAAGAGCCTATACATAAAATTATAGAAGAAACAGTAACGGAAGCTTCATGGCAAAATAAATTTATAACACCCAGAATATTCTATAATTTAAAACCAGAAGAGTATTATGATTTACTTTCAGATTTAGCAAGCGATTTTACTCTTTGGACGACTTCTTATTTTCATAAAATGAAATCTCACAATGATATTATGGAATGGTATAAAGGAACAGGGTTAAGACCTTATTTAAATCAGCTTTCCGATAATGATAGAACGAAATTTGAAAAATGTATTTATAATAAAGTAATTTCAGCATATCCAAAACAAAAAAATGGTGATGTTATATTTGAATTTCCAAGATTTTTTATGATTGCGGTAAAATAAATTTTTTAAAAATGAAAAATAGTATAATGTTTTCAAATATTGAGAACTTTCTATGTAAAGAAGATTAACATATTAAAAAATCAGTGAAATAAAATAATAAATAAAAAAGAATATGAAAATTTTGAAGTTATCACAAAAGTTTATATAAAATCAAATATTAAATGACTTATGGATGAGTTCGGTATTGAACCGGACTCATTCCTTTTATTTTGAAGAAATTCTTTCGTTGTTTTAGTAATGAATGTATTTCTTTAACTTATAAATTTTTTCACCGTAGAACATTTCAACCTTAAGTCTGCCGAAGAGGTTTTCGTTGCATCGTTATCCATACAGTTCGGGACATACTTTGCGTAATGTTGTGGTCTTTAACAATCCTTGATATCGGGCATATTGGTATTGTCAGTCTTGGTCAGAGTGGAATATCAGTGTTGCATTGTCGGGAGCTTTGTAAACAATCCTGTTAACATCTTTCGTATTTGCCACAGTTTAGGACTTGTTGAAATATAAGTTGATTTTCACCAATTAAGTTTTCTTCAACTTTTTTATATAATTTTAGGGGAATGCCTTTTTTGTTACGCCGGTGTAACAAGCTTTGCCTTGTCGTTATTTCATCAGACTTTCGGCTCCTTCTCCAAGTATATGTGTTCCCGCATATGTAATGGCCGTTTCTATTTGTTTTACCAATTCGTATTTTCGGGCAGTTTCTCTGTACATTAATTGATGTTCTCGCATATCTATTATAACAGATATTTTGAATTTCGCGCTATATATCTTATTTTTTTCTTCCTGTTTTGACTATATAATATACACCTCCAAAAGTTAAACACTTTTGGAGGTGTATATTAAAACTGTCTTTTTTTGAAGATTATTATGCTAAATTAAGTAAATTAAAAGCATTTTTATATATTATTTTTTCTTTTATATCATCTTTAATATTAAGAGATAAAATAAAATCAAGGGATTTTTTAGGATTTTCCCATGGGCAGTCGCTTGCTAAAAGTATTTTATTACCGTCATGTTTTAAAATCATACGTTCCATTTGAGATTTATCCATATAAGAAGCGCACATGGCAGTATCGAGGTATATATCCTGTCCGATAAGATATTCTTCTGTTTCATTCCATTTCATAAGTCCTCCAAAATGAGCAAGTACCATTTTCAGTTTCGGAAACATTTTATGAATTTTTAATGAAAGCTTTGCCGGAGCATGAATTAAATCCGGACTGTAACAATCCCATCCTGTATGAAAAACAACGATAAGGCCCAATTCAGAACATTTTTCATATATAGGATAAAGCCTTTGATCATCTATCATAAACCCTTGATAGTCAGGATGAAGTTTGATTCCTTTTACTTTGTTCTCTTTTAATTTTTCAAGCCATTTTACAGCGTTTTCTGAAAGAAAATGTACAGAGCCGAAAGAAATCATATTTTTGTTTTCGGCGTTTAATTTAATTACATTTGTATTTATAG
>CAKTDK010000015.1 GCA_934541205.1 uncultured Eubacteriales bacterium | reverse complement strand
GGGCAGATTTGTTCAGAATCCTGAACTTAAATATACGCCTTCAAACGTACCCGTTGTATCTTTTACAATTGCGGTAAACCGTGATTTTAAGGATCAAAACGGTCAGTATCCTACAGATTTTCTTGACTGCGTAGCATGGAGAAATACTGCTGAATTTGTTTCAAGATATTTTCAGAAGGGATCTCTTTGCGCTGTTGAAGGAACTATTCAGGCCCGTATGTGGGAAGATAAAAACGGAAGCAAAAGAAAAACCGTTGAAATAATAGCTTCAAATGTTTATTTTGCAGAGAGCAAAAAGAATAGTTCGGATGGAGGCAGTTTTGCTTCCACTTACGATGTTCCCCCTGCTCCCAGTTTTGAACAGTTTGACGCTCAGGATGATTTTGCGGAAGTTGGAGACGACGACGAACTTCCGTTCTAATGTATTCGCCGTATATCTGTTTTTAACAGATTTTCATATATTCGAGGATTTTTTTAAATCCGTAAAAAGGAGGTAAGTTTCATGGCAGAAGAAAAGCGCCCTCAAAGAGGCGGCAGAAGACCAAGAAAAAAAGTATGCGTATTTTGTGCAGATAAAAATGCTGTAATTGATTATAAAGATACTGCAAGACTTCGCAAGTTCATTTCCGAAAGAGCAAAAATTCTTCCGAGAAGAGTTACTGGAACTTGTGCAAAACATCAAAGAGAGCTTACTACTGCAATAAAGAGAGCAAGAGTTATTGCTTTGTTGCCTTTCTCAAATGATTAATTGAATATTAAATTTATATCCGCCGAAAAATCGGCGGATATTTTATTATAAAAAGTTTTTTGTTGATTTGTTATTTATTTTTCTTTTAATGCAAAATCAGTAATTAAACATACTAATGTATATACTTTGAATAAATCATTATAGTATAAAAATTTTTAATAGAAAAATTTATGTTTCTTTACAGGGTATTTATATTTTTTTAACATTATGTGGTTAAAATATAATCATAAAAAATCTGAAAGGGCGATACTTTATGATAAGCTTTGATGAAGAAAACAGAAACGGATTAAATAATGAGAAGAATGTAAATCAAAATTCCGATGTTGTAAGTCAAGGTGTTGATTATAATTTTTCAAAACAAAATACTACTGCAATTCCTCAGGATGCGGAAGCCTTTACCGAGGAAAAACAACAAAATTTTGAAAATAAGACTGAAGCTGATAATGAAAGTTATGCATACAATGCAAATAACAGAATAAATGCAGAAAATAACAGCGTTTATTCCGACTATGAAAAAAGTCAAAAAACAGAAAGCACCGAACAGTTTACAGGAGGTACTTATCAGTATAATCAGACTCAATATGAGAAAAATGTTTCTCCGAAAAGAAAAAAGAAAACTGTATATAAAGCTGTTGTAATCTCTTTGATATGCATTGCATTTATCGGAACAAGTATAATGGGAGCTTTTGCAATAAATTTTCTTTCTGAAAGATTTTTAAGCGGAAAACCGGTACCTCAGGTTTCGGTTGAGAAAACTTCTGAAGAAAAAAATGATCTTATTTCTTCAGCTAAGAACAACGGTGAAGAGCTTACAATACCTCAGATAGCGGTGAAGGTGAAACCTTCTGTGGTAGGAATTGTAGTTGAAACCCAAAGCGCAAATTCATATTACGGACTTAGGGGAACAAATACGGGAACCGGCTCTGGATTTATTATTACGGAAGACGGATACATTGTTACAAACGCTCATGTTGTGGAAGGTGCGTCTAAAATAACAGTATTTTTGGATGATGTTTCAGGAGAATATCCGGCTACTATTGTAGGAAGCGATTCGGTTTCGGATATAGCTGTTATAAAAATAAATGCAAATAATCTTCCTTATGTGGAACTTGGCGATTCAGATAATCTTGTTGTAGGCGAGACAGTTGTAGCCATAGGCAATCCTTATGGGCTTGAACTTGCCGGAACCGTTACTTCAGGGATTGTTTCAAGCGCAAACAGAACTATAACAAACAATGAAAGAGAAGTAAGCGTTATTCAGACAGACGCTGCCATAAATCCGGGAAATTCCGGAGGTCCTCTTATAAATACAAAAGGACAGGTAATCGGTATAAATACTATGAAAATATCTTCAACTGATTCGGAATCTTTAGGTTTTGCAATTCCTATTTCTGACGCCGTGGATATAATAAATAGTTTAATGAAAAACGGATATGTTACTAACAGACCGTTAATAGGAATTTCAGGTCAGGATATAGATGAAATGGCTTCTCGTGTATATGGACTTCCTCAAGGAGTTTATGTAACAAGCGTAGATGCAAGCAGTGATGCAAAAGTAAAAGGAATTCAGCCTTATGATATTATTGTTGGAGCAAACGGGCAAACCGTAACTTCTATGTCACAGCTTAACGCTATAAAGGATAAATTCAAAGCGGGAGACAATCTAACTTTAAAAATATGGAGAAGCGGTAAAACTCTGGAGGTTACTATAACTTTGGGAGAAGACAAACCGACTGTTACAAATTAATTAAAATATATTTATATAAAATCAAGCTTGGCTTTTTTAAAAAAGCTGAGTTTGATTTTTTGCAATAAACGGTTTTAGCAAAATTATCCTTTAAAATATCTGTGTATGATAGACAAACAGAGGTAAAATTGTTATAATTAAAAATAAATCATAAAGGAAAAAATATATGCCTAAATTTTTTGAAGATAATTTAAAGCCTGATGATAATTTTTATATTGTAGAAGGTGAAAATGCAAAACATATTTCTTATTCTTTAAGACATAAGGTTAATGATAAAATTATTTTATGTGATAAAAAGGGTATGGATTATGAGTGTACCATTACAAGATTTTCAGGAGATTTTGTAGAAGTTAAAATAGATGAAATTAAAAAGAATCTTTGCGAGCCAAATATAAAAGCTGTTTTATTTCAGTCTTTATTAAAAGGCGATAAAATGGAAGAAATAATTCAGAAAAGCGTGGAGCTTGGAGTTTTTGAAATATATCCTGTTTTGACTTCAAGATGTATAATAAAGCCCGATAAGAACTTTAAAAAGAAAATTGAAAGATATAATAAAATATCCCTTGAAGCAGCGAAACAATTTCAAATAGGTATAACAATTAAAGTATATGATGTTATTACATATAATGAAATGCTTGAAAAAATGAAAGAATTTGATAAAGCAATTATTTTATATGAAAATGAAAATGATATTCATTTGAGAGAATATATTGAAAAAAATGATTTTAATAATATCGCTTTGGGAATAGGCTGTGAAGGCGGATATTCCAAAGACGAGATAGAAAAGGCAAAACAGGCAAAAATAGAAACAGCTACTTTAGGAAAAAGGATACTTCGCGCTCAGACGGCTCCTGTTTGCGCCTTATCATGTATTATGTTTCAAAGCGGTAATTTGTAAAAAGGGGATATATTATGTCAAGAGCAGCCAGATACAGCAAAAATACAAATGCAGCAGGTTTTGCAAAAAAGATGTGTATATATTTGTTTTACGGAGTTGCAGCTTTTGTTGCTTCTTTGTTTATAACAAAATATATAGACGTTTTGGCTTATAGAAAAATATTAAAAATTATACTTGGGTCAGTTTGTTCTGTATTATCTGTTTCAGGAATTTGTCTTTATATTCTGTATTTAAAAAAACAAAAAAATATTTTTAAAGAAATTGCCTGCAATTTTTTTATTGCTGTAATAATTCTTATAATTCCTTTATGTTTTGGTTCTGACGGCGGAAAAATGATTCAGATAATTATTCCGATGAGCGTTATAACTTTTATAATATACAGCATTTTAAAAAATGAAAGTGTAAATATATGCGTTTTAACGTCAGTTTCACTTATATTTCTTAAATTTATAGATATAAAAACAAATATTTTTTATGTAAATCCCATAGTTTCGGATATAATTATTTATGTAGGTATAATATTTATGATGTTTGCAGGGGTTGTTTGTTATTTCTGTAAAAAGAATAAGGGAAAAATTTTCAAAATTCAGCTGTTTCCAGATGACAGTGAATATATACTGATATTTTCAGGAATTATTTTAAATATAATTTTATTTGTTGCGGCTTTGTTTTTCAGGAATTTTATTATTAATTTCGGAATGTATTTTGTTCTTGTATATTTAGTAATATCATTATTATATCATGTATTAAAAAAAATGAGCATTTAGAATAAAAGGAGGAAAAAGGATTATGATAAATCATTCTCAAAGTGTAGAAGAGATAAGCGATGAACTTGATGTTGATATAAATTCGGGTTTATCTTTGGAAGAAGTTGAAAAAAGACGTGAAAAGTATGGAAAAAACGTTTTAGCTGAAAGAGAAAAACGCTCCTGGATATTAAGGTTTTTTGACCAGTTTAAGGATTTTATGATAATAGTTCTTTTGGTTGCCGCAGCTATTTCTGGAATATTCTTAAAGGAATGGGTAGATGCGGGAGTAATTCTTGTTGTGGTAATATTAAATGCAGTAATAGGTATAATCCAGGAAGGAAAAGCAGAAAAAAGTCTTGAAGCATTAAAAAAGATGTCTGCGCCCAATGCAAAGGTACTTCGAAACGGTCAGAAAGAAGTAATAAATTCCGAAGATGTGGTTATGGGAGATATTATTTTTATAGAAGCAGGAGATCTTGTACCTGCCGATGCAAGAATTATTGAGTCCGCCAATTTAAAGATAGAGGAATCGGCTTTAACGGGGGAATCGGTACCGGTTGAAAAATCCGATAAAATAATAGAAGAAAAAAATATTCCTTTGGGTGATATGAAAAATATGATGTTTTCCGGCACGGTTGTAACTTATGGAAGAGGAAAAGGAATAGTTGTTGCAACCGGAATGGAAACTCAAAACGGAAAAATTGCTAAAGCTTTGGCAGGAGAAAAAAATGAAGATACTCCTTTGCAGAAAAAACTTGCCCAGATAGGCAAATATTTAAGTTTTTTAGCGATCGGAATATGTGTAGTAATATTTATTGTGGGTATGTTCCAAAGTCCTGAGACTTTAGGACTCGATCCTTCTCAAAACACGCTTATTGATAAATTTGTCGCTATGTTTATGACAGCCGTTTCTCTTGCTGTTGCGGCAATACCTGAAGGACTTCCTGCGATTGTTACCATTGTGCTTTCCATGGGAGTTATGAGAATGGTTAAGAAAAATGCCATTGTAAAAAGACTCCCTGCTGTAGAAACATTAGGAAGTGCAAGCGTTATTTGTTCTGATAAAACAGGGACTCTTACCTTAAACCAGATGACAGTTGTAAAAGCGTACCAAAACGGAAATATATTTGATGTTAATACGGAAAACAAAGAATCCATAGGAGAAGTTATAACACTGGGCTCTCTTTGCAATGACGGAACTGTAACTTTGGATGAAGACGGGAAAGAAAAACATATAGGAGATCCAACTGAAACTGCTATAGTTGCCGCGCTTATGAAGCTTGGAGTAAATAAAGAAGAAATTGACAATATGTATCCGAGAGTAAATGAAGTGCCTTTTGATTCTGACAGAAAACTTATGACTACTGTTCATTTAAATGACGGTAAATATTTTGTAATAACAAAAGGCGCGCCGGATCAGATAATTGCAAGATGTATTGGAGCAGACGGCGAAGAAATAATGAAGGCAAATAAAGAAATGGCTGATCAGGCTTTAAGAGTTTTGGCTGTAGGATATAAAGTGCTTGACAGTATTGACGCTATAATTACGCCTGAAATTGAAAATGAACTTAAATTTGTAGGGCTTATCGGAATGATAGATCCTCCTCGTGAGGAAGCAAAAGAGGCGATAAAGGTCTGCAAAACTGCCGGAATACGTCCTGTTATGATAACGGGGGATCATAAAGATACGGCAGTTGCGATTGCAAAAAATCTTAATATAATACAAGATGCATCTCAGGCAATTTCAGGAGCTGAGCTTGATAGTATGAGTGATGACGAACTTTGCAAAAACGTTTCAAAATACGGAGTATATGCAAGAGTTTCACCGGAGCATAAAATAAGAATTGTAAAGGCATGGCAGAAAAACGGTCAGATAGTTGCCATGACGGGAGACGGAGTAAACGACGCTCCTTCACTGAAAGCCGCAGATATCGGATGCGCTATGGGAATTACAGGCACTGATGTTGCAAAAGGCGCAGCGGATATGATTTTAACAGATGATAACTTTGCTACGATTACCGAAGCGGTAAAGGAAGGCAGAGGAATATTTAAAAATATCAAGAAAGCTATTAGCTTTTTGCTTTCCGGAAATCTTGGAGAAGTAGTAACTATTTTTACAGCTATGGTAACGGGAATAGGCACCCCTCTTCTTCCTGTTCAGATACTTTGGGTAAATCTTATAACGGATTCTCTTCCGGCTTTGGCCCTTGGAGTTGAGCCTGTTGAAAAAAATATAATGCATGAAAAACCAAGAGAAAAGTCAGAAGGACTTTTTACAAAGCCTATGTTGATAAGAACAATTCTTCAAGGACTTATGATAGGCGGTTTGTCGTTGTTTGCGTATATTTTGGGAAAATTTATTTTGCCGGGAGCAAATGCCGAAGTGGGGCATACAATGGCTTTTATTGTTCTTGCTATGGGACAGCTTTTCCACTCCTTTAATATGAAAAGCGACGAAAGTTTGTTTAAAACGGGCATACTCAATAATAAATATTTGATTTATTCTTTCCTTGCCGGTATGGTGCTTCAGGGAATAATATGTTTTGTTCCTCCAATTGCAGCTATATTTAAAGTAGTGCAGCTGCCTCTTTTAAACTGGATATGGATTTTAGGACTTGAAGTAATGGTAATTATATTTGTTGAAATCGGAAAATTAGTCGCAAATCTTTTTATAAAAAATAAGGGACAAAAATGAAGTACAGTGAAATATTAAATATAATACATTCAAAAAAAACGTTCAGTCAGAAACCAGGGCTCCATCGTATAGGAGCCCTGCTTTCAAAATTGGGAAATCCTCAGGATAAACTGAAAATTATACATATTGCCGGAACAAATGGAAAAGGTTCTACAGCCTCGATGTGCTGTGAAATTTTAAAAAATGCGGGATATAAAACAGGAAAATTTATTTCTCCGTATCTTATTGATTTTTGTGAAAGAATAAGTATAGACAGTGAAAATATTTCTCATAAAAGACTTGAAGAAATCGTCTTAAAGATTTATGAACTTGATAAACAGCTTGAAGAACCTACCAATGAATTTGAATTTATAACGGCGGCGGCATATTTATATTTTTATGAAGAAAATGTTGATATAGCCGTAATAGAAGTAGGACTTGGCGGAAGATTTGATTCTACAAATATAATTAAAAATCCTTTAGTATCAGTTATTACGTCGGTTTCTCTTGATCATACTAAAATACTTGGAAATACGGTAAAGGAAATAGCTTTTGAAAAATGCGGCATTATAAAGCCTTATATTCCCGTAATTTGCTATGCAAAACAGAATGAAGAGGCTTTGGAAGTAATAGAAGATTACTGCAAAGAAAAAAACAGTCAGCTGATTATTCCCGAATATAATGTTAAAATAGAAAAACAGGATATTAGCGGTACGGTTTTCAGATATAAAAATTTAAGAATAGAAATTAAAATGCTTCTTGAACACCAGATATATAATTCTTTATCTGCAATAGAATGCTGTTTTTATTTAAGGGAAAATAAAGGATTTTTAATTTCTGATAAAAATATTGAAGAAGGTATAAAAAATACGTTTTTTTCCGGAAGATTTGAAGTTTTTTCAAAAAATCCTTATATAATAATTGACGGTTCTCATAATATTGAAGGGATAGAAACTCTTTGTCAGGGCGTAAAAAAATATTTTAAAGATAAAAAAATAATTGCGCTTATTTCTATGGTTAAAGATAAAAATTATATTGAAGCATTAAATAAAATAAGCGATTTTGCCGATAATGCAGTAGTAACCGAAATAAAGGATAACCCGAGAGCTGAAAAAGCTGAAAAGCTTGCGGAAAATTTAAAGTGTGATTTTATAATTGAAAAGGATAATAAAAAAGCTCTTTATACGTCCCTTGATTTAATGAAAAAGTATAAAAATACAGCGCTTATTATTTGTGGTTCTTTGTTTCTTGCCGGAGATATGACAAAAATACTTCGACAAATAAATTTTCCCGGATATAATTAAATACAAAATAATCTATTTATAATGAATTTTTAATATTAAATTTAAAAAAACGACAACATAATATGCTATGTAAAAATTTTACAATCGTGTATAATTTATCAAGAATTATACACGATTGTTTTTTATAACTTTTGTTTGAAAGGTGTTGTATATGAATATTTTATACGAAAAAAAGGGAGATACTGCTTATTTTTATTTGGAAGGTGAAATTGACCATCATCATACAGCTGATATGAGAATGGCGATAGATTCAAAATTATATGAAAAAAAACCTAAAAAAGCAGTTTTAGATTTTGGAAAGATATCTTTTACAGACAGTTCGGGAATTGCCCTTGTTGTGGGGAGATATAACATTATGAAAGAAATGGGTGGAACGGTTGAAGTTCAAAATGTTCCAAGCCAGGTAAAAAAAGTTTTTACATTGTCCGGAGTGGACAAGCTTGTAAAATTTTATTAAGGGGGAATTAAAAAATGGAATGTATCAACGCATTAAAAATGGAACTTTTAAGTAAATCGGCAAATGAAGGGTTTGCAAGAGCGTCTGTTGCGGCTTTTGTATCACAGCTTGATCCTACAATAGAGGAAATAAGTGATATAAAAACCTCTGTTTCAGAAGCGGTAACAAATTCTATTGTTCACGGATACGGAAACAGTATAGGAAAAATTTATATAACGGTAAAAATATTTGATACCGGAAAAGTGAGAATAGAAATAAAAGATAAAGGAATAGGAATAGAAGATATAGAAGTAGCTATGCAGCCTCTTTATACGACAAGTACAACCGGAGACCGCGCCGGAATGGGATTTTCTATTATGGGAAGTTTTATGGATAATTTAAAGGTATGGTCAAAGCAGGGCAAAGGTACCAAGGTAACTATGGAGAAGTACATAAAAAGAAAAAAATAATCTTCGGGAGGTATTGCCTTGCTTAATAAAGATGAAATGAAAAAATACCTTGTTCTTGCTCAAAATGGAGATGAAAGTGCAAAAGAAATTATTGTTGAAAATAATATAGGACTTGTCAGAGGAATTGTAAAGAGGTATATTCATTTGGGATATGAATATGAAGATTTATGTCAGATAGGAATGATGGGACTTGTAAAAGCAATAAGAGGTTTTGATCTTTCAAGAGATAATGCTTTTTCCACTTATGCGGTTTTAATGATTTCGGGAGAGATAAAACGGTTTTTGCGTGATGACGGAAAAATAAAGGTATCGAGAAGCGTAAAGGAACTTTCATTAAAAGCGGAAAGAGCACGACAAGCATTTTTGTATAAAAATAAAAGAGAGCCTGCTATTTCGGAAATTGCAGAAATGGTTGGTGCGGAAATAGAAGACGTTTCTATTGCAATTGCTTCGTTTGCATCGCCAATATCCTTGGACAGTCCCGCAGGTGATGATGAAAAGGGTGAAATATATGAAATCGTAGGAGAGGATATATCTGATGAAACTGTTGAAAAAATAGCATTGAAAGACGCAATAAATAAGCTTGATCCTCAGGAAAAGAGTATAATATATTTGAGGTATTTTAAAGGGCAGACTCAAACTAATGTGGCGAGAATATTAAATATGACTCAGGTTCAAGTTTCAAGAAATGAAAAGAAAATAATACAAAAGCTTCATAGTAAATTAGCCGAATAATTTAGATAAAATGTACAAAATAATAATAAATTATTACAAAGGTATTGTAAATATGACTAAAAAATATATAAAATATTAAAAATGTTTGACAAAATTATTATTTGTTGATATAATTTCCTTGTTGCTAAGGCAACAAATTACCGCAAATTTTTATATTTGCGGTTTGTCATTTTTCAACTTCTAAATTAAATTTTATTATTTTGCAGTCTGTTTGTGTCAGGTTGCAGCACTTGTATAAATCTTAGAATATGGCTAAGAAGTTTCTACCAAACTACCGTAAATTGTTTGACTATGAGTGTGAACGCTTTTTTCTGTAATCAGAATTTTAACAGGGTTCACAATATGTGAATCCTGTTTTGATTTTGTAAAATTAGTGGACAACCACTTAAAAATAGGAAGGGAGATTTTTCAATGAATAAGTTTTTTAAACTTAAAGAAAACGGTACAAATGTACGTACTGAAATTATGGCCGGTTTGACAACATTTTTTGCAATGGCGTACATAATTGCAGTAAATCCGACTATGCTTTCTCAAGCAGGGATGCCAAAAGGTGCTGTTTTCCTTGCAACAATTATTGCGGCGGTTATAGGAACTCTTGTAATGGGTCTTTTTGCTAATGTTCCTTATGCTCAAGCGGCAGGTATGGGTCTTAATGCATTTTTTGTTTTCACTGTTGTTTTTGCATTAGGTTTTACTTGGAAACAAGCGTTATCTATGGTATTTATATGTGGTGTTATTAATATAATAATTACAATTACCAAAATAAGAAAGCTTATTATAAAAGCTATTCCGGAAAGTATTCAAAATGCTATTGGCGGAGGTATTGGTATATTTATCGCTTATATAGGAATTAAAAATTCAGGACTTATTTCTTTTACGTCGGATCCGGGCGCATATGTTGCTGTAGGAGCTGATGCTGCGGGAAAATTTGATCCTGCATCAACGACAATAGTAGCTAATTCCAGTGCTGTTCCTGCTCTTGTAGATTTAAATACTGCGGGAGTATGGCTTGCTCTTATTGGTCTTGTTCTTACTGTTGTTCTTTTGGTATTAAAAGTAAAAGGCGCTATTTTGATAGGAATTGCTGCTACTACTATTATTGGTATTCCTATGGGGCTTACTTCAATGGCTGATTCTTTAAGCTTTACTGAAGCTTGTAAAGAACTTCCTCAGACATTCGGCGTTATATTTACTTCTGAAGGTATTCCGTCACTTTTTGCTGATGCTTCAAAGATACCTCTTGTTCTTATGACAATATTTGCATTTAGCTTATCAGATACGTTTGATACATTAGGAACATTTATTGGCACAGGGCGTCGTACAGGAATATTCAGCGAAGAGGATCAAAAGGCCCTTGAAGATGGAAAAGGTTTTAAATCAAAAATGGATAAAGCTTTATTCTCTGATGCTATTGCAACTTCAATAGGCGCTATTTTCGGCACATCAAACACAACTACTTATGTTGAAAGTGCTGCCGGAATTGGAGCAGGCGGAAGAACGGGTCTTACATCTGTTGTTACGGCGATTATGTTTATCCTAAGTGCATTCTTTGCAAAATTTATTCTTGCAGTTCCTTCTCAGGCTACTGCTCCTGCTTTGATTATAGTAGGTATTATGATGCTTGCTTCATTTAAGGATGTCAAATGGGATGATCTTGATGAAGCTATTCCAGCATTTTTTGCTGCTATTTTTATGGCTTTATGTTATAGTATTTCTTATGGTATAGCAGCAGGATTTATTTTCTATTGTATTGTTAAAGTATGCAAGGGCAAAGCAAAAGAAGTTCATCCTATTCTTTGGGTATCAACTGCTTTGTTTATTTTGAATTTTGTACTTCTTGCTATAATTTAGTTTATTCACTCTTTTGAGTATGAATATTTAATCCTTTTTATAACGCATCTCCCAATAGGGAGGTGCGTTTTCCCTTTATTAGTCGAATATTGTATTAAATTTTAAAAGCAATATTAGGTGTTGTTTATATAAAATGCCACTTTAATTTGAAAAATCGATATGTTATAATATTTTTACATTGTAACAGAGTTAATAAATGAGGAAAAATATGATTTTTAATAAAAGAATAAATATTATTACCGGGCATTACGGTACGGGAAAAACAAATATTGCCGTAAATATGGCTTTTGATTTAAAAAATCAGGGATTTGATGTGATAATTGCGGATTTGGATATAGTTAATCCCTATTACCGCAGCGCCGATTTTAAAAACGAGCTTGAAAATGCGGGAATAAAAGTTTTGACTACGAATTTTGCCAATACAAATCTTGATATACCTTCATTTCCTCCGGAAATTTTTTCGATTTTTTCAGATAAAAATAAAAAGGTTATACTTGATATAGGCGGAGATGATTCGGGAGCTATGGTTCTCGGAAGATTTCGTGATTATATACTTTCGGATGATTATGAGATGTTTTATGTTATTAATGAAAAACGGTCAATGTCCTGTGATTTTGATGATAACATAAGTTTAATGAACAGTATACAAAATGTTACCGGACTTGAAGTTTCAAAAATTATAAATAATACGCATCTTTGCAAAGAAACAACGGAGCAAACAATTTTAAATTCGATTAAATATACCGAAAAATTTTGTGATACTGCAAAAAAGGAGTATGGATTTACTTGTATTGAAGATAAATTTTATAATAGTTTATCGAAAAAAATTAAAAAACCATATAAAATAAAAATTTACAATAAATTAGATGAATTAATATGAGGACGGTGTAATTTGATGGCAAAAATAACTATAAGGCAGGAAAGATGCAAAAGCTGCGGCCTTTGTCTTAGCGTTTGCCCCAAAAAGATTTTAAAATTGGATGAAAGTATTTTAAATGAAAAAGGTTTTCATCCCGCAATGATTATCGACCAGGATAGCTGTATAGCATGCGCAATGTGCGCTACTATATGTCCTGACGTTGTAATTAAAGTAGAAAAGTAAAGGGGGATAATACGATGGAAAAGGTATTAATGAAAGGGAATGAAGCTCTTGCAGAAGCGGCTATTCGTTCTGGATGCAAACATTTTTTTGGATATCCGATAACTCCGCAGACAGAGATATCTGCTTATATGGCAAACAAAATGCCTAAAATAGGCGGAGTTTTTATGCAGGCGGAAAGTGAGCTTGCAGCAATAAATATGGTTTTGGGAGCGTCAAGCGCCGGTGTACGTGCTATGACTTCTTCATCATCTCCCGGAATTTCTTTAAAACAGGAGGGGATATCTTATCTTGTGGGAAGCGATTTGCCCTGCGTTATAATAAATGTCCAAAGGGGCGGACCGGGACTTGGAGGAATACAGCCTTCCCAGGCAGATTATAATCAGGCTACAAAAGCTCCGGGGCATGGCGATTCTCATGTTATCGCTTTAGCTCCTGCTACTGTTCAGGAGATGGTTGAGCTTACAAGTGAAGCGTTTGACCTTGCCGATATATACAGAACTCCGTGTATGATTTTGGCAGACGGAGCGTTGGGACAAATGATGGAACCTGTTTCTTTTGACGGTATGAAAAAAAGAGAAGTTCCCGAAAAGACTTGGGCTACAAACGGTCACGGCAATAAAAGAGAGCATAATATTATAAACTCCCTTGTTTTAAAACCGGAACAGCTTGAGGAAATAGTTGTAAATAGATTTAAAAGATATAAGGAAATAGAAGAAAAAGAAGTTAAATATGAAAAATTTATGTGCGATGATGCGGATATAGTCCTTGTTGCATACGGAATGACTTCGAGAATTGCAAAAAATGCAATAAAACAAGCAAGAGAAAAAGGAATAAAGGCAGGACTGCTTCGTCCTATTACTTTATGGCCTTTCCCTAAAAAGGTACTTAGAGAACTTGCTGACAGCGCTTCACATTTTTTATGTGTTGAGATGAGTATGGGACAGATAACAGATGATGTAAAGCTTGCTGTTGAATGTACAAAACCCGTTGATTTTTATGGCAGAACAGGCGGAATGATACCTACTCCTGCCGGAATTTTAGAAAAAATTGAAAAAATTGCAGGAGGTTTAAAATAATGGCTGTTGTATTTGAAAAACCCCACGCTTTAACAGATGCGCCTTTTCATTATTGTCCGGGATGTACCCACGGAATTATACACAGACTTGTTGCCGAAGCTATTGACGAGCTTGGTGTTGAAGGGGATACCGTTGCAGTTGTGCCTGTAGGATGCTCTGTTATGGCTTATGATTATTTTAATTGTGATTGTATAGAAGCTCCCCATGGAAGAGCTCCTGCTGTTGCGACAGGAGTAAAAAGAGCGTTAAAGGATAAAGTTGTTTTTACATATCAGGGCGACGGAGATTTAGCCGCTATCGGTACTTGTGAAACCGTTCATGTTGGAACAAGAGGGGAAAATATTACAATAATTTTTGTCAACAATGCTATTTATGGAATGACAGGAGGTCAGATGGCGCCTACAACTTTACCCGGTCAAGTAACTCAGACTTCTCCTTACGGAAGAGATGTAAAAACACAGGGACATCCTATAAAAGTATGCGAAATGATGTCTACTCTTGACGGTGTTGCTTTTGCTCAAAGAGTAGCCGTAACAGATGTTCCTAATATTAAAAATGCTAAAAAAGCTATAAAAAAGGCTTTTGAATATCAGCTTCAGGGAAAAGGTTTATCTATTGTTGAAGTAATATCAACCTGTCCTACAAACTGGGGTATGACGCCTGAAAAAGCGCTTTTATGGGCAAAAGAAAACATGATTCCTTATTATCCTTTGGGAGTTTATAAAGATATAGATGCGAAGGAGGAAAAATAATGGATACTTACAGAATTATTCTTGCCGGTTTTGGCGGACAGGGTGTTTTATTTGCAGGAAAGCTTTTGGCTTATGCAGCTTTATTTGATAACAGAGAAGTGTCGTGGCTTCCTTCTTACGGACCTGAAATGAGAGGCGGTACTGCAAACTGCAGCGTTACAGTTTCAAATGACAGCGTAGATTCTCCTCTTATTACAGAGCCGAATATTTTGATTGCTATGAATAAACCGTCTTATGATAAATTTGAAGACACTTTGACAAGCGGCGGTATTGCTATAATTGACAGTACTTTGATAGACAGAAAGGCAAAAAGAGAGGACGTAAATACATATTATATTCCTGCTACACAGCTTGCTCAGGATAATGATTTGAACGGCTTATCAAATGTAATTTTGATTGGAAAGCTTTTAAAAGAAACCGGAATTTTTGATATGGAAACCTTTAAAAAATCCATGGAAAAAAATACTTCGGCAAAAAAAGCCCATCTTCTTGAAAAGAATTTTAAAGCTCTTGATTTGGGATATAATTATAAATAAAAAGAGGCTATAGTAAAAGTTATTTAGTAAAAGATATTTAATAAAAAAGATTCTTCGGGACATAAGTCCTTCAGAATGACAATACAGGAAAAATTCTGTCATTCTGAGCCTTTAGGCGAAGAATCTTTTTTATTAAAGTATAATTTTGTTAATTGAAATTATTTTTGCTATAGCTTTTTTATTTATATCCTTTGCAGAATTTTGTTATATAATTATCTATTGAACTTTCTATAATTGATAAAGCTTCATCGGGACCTTTCACTTCTTCAACGGCGGTTTCTTTGTTTTCAAGCGCCTTATAAACAGAGAAAAAATGTCTCATTTCGTCAAAAATATGTTTTGGAAGTTGTTCTATGCTTTTATATTCATTATAAGTAGGATCGTTATAAGGAATTGCAATTATTTTTTCATCGTTTCTGCCGTTGTCAATCATTGTGATAACTCCTATTGGATAACATCTTACAAGAGTAAGAGGTTCCAAAGGTTCGCTGCAAAGCAAAAGTACGTCAAGAGGATCATTGTCATCTCCATAAGTTCTCGGAATAAATCCGTAATTTGCGGGATAATGAGTAGAAGTATATAGAATCCTGTCTAAAATTATAAACCCAGTCTCTTTATCAAGCTCGTATTTTTTCTTGCTTCCTTTTGAAATTTCAATAACGCATATAAAATCCGTAGGGGTTATTCTTTCAGGGGAAATATCGTGCCAAATATTGCTCATAAAATCCTCCGTTACATAAGCGGCGCAAAAGTTTTTAAGATAACTCTCATAAATCTTTTGAACAATCCGTCTTTTTTACAGTCTTCAATGGTAATTTCTTTGCATTTTTTAAGTGTATCTAAAAAATCTTCTTTAAGTTCTAAGAGAGCTTTTGATTTATAAAGCCATATTCCGTCTTCAAAATGCAGATAAAAGCTTCGAAAATCCATATTACAGGTTCCTATTATTCCTATATTATCATCGGAAACAAAGGTTTTAGAATGAATAAATCCGGGTGTATATTCATAGATTTTTACCCCGGCTTCAAGAAGCTGGCGGTAAAATCCCTGAGTTACAAGATGAACATACCATTTATCCGGAATATGGGGAGTTACGATTTTTACATCGATACCGCTTTTTGCCGCGAGTTCAAGAGCTGTTATCATTTCGTTGTCGATTATAAGATAAGGGGTATTAATATATACATATTCGGTTGCATTATTTATTATCTGCATATATGCATTTTCGGTAACATTGTCTTCGTCGTGTGGACAATCGCCAAAGGGAAGAACATATCCGTCGCTTTCAAAGGATCTTGTTGGTCGGAAAATATTTATGTCTTTATCATATCCTTTGTAATAAGTCCAATGTTCCAAAAAAAGTAGTGTAAGATTCCATACTCCTTCCCCTTTAATCATTATACCGCAGTCTTTCCAGTGACCGAAACGTAATTTTGCGTTTATATATTCGTCTGCAAGGTTTATTCCGCCGGTAAATCCTACATTTCCGTCTATAACGACAATTTTTCTGTGATCGCGGTTATTCATTTGAATACTAAGTCTTGGAACAAAAGGATTGAATACCGCGGTTTTTATTCCTTTTTGCTCAAGAATTTTGTAATATTTATACGGCAGCGTCTGCAAACTTCCTATATCGTCATAAATAACACGTACGTCAACGCCTTGTTTTACTTTTTTTTCGAGAATCTCCAAAACGCTGTTCCACATAATACCTTCTTCAATTATAAAAAATTCAAGAAATATAAATTTTTCAGCTTTTTCAAGTTCCTCCAGAAGATATTCAAGCATATCTTCACCGATTGGAATGTATTTGGTCTGAGTATTTTTGTGAACGGGACACTTTGAAGTTTCCATAATGTAATCAAGCTGACGGTGTACGTTTTTGTTCATATATAATATTTCGTCATGATTAACTGTGTCTTTGCTGTATGATTGGAAAAGTTGTTTTTGAATATCCTTTAAACTTATAATAAATTTTTTGTTCATTCTATTTGTTCCGAAAATAAGATAGAAAAATCCTCCGAATATGGGAAATATTAAAACGGGGAGTATCCAGCCAAGCTTATAGGAGGGATTGTCCTTTTTACTCATAATCCAAAGAACAACGACGTAAGACAAAACAGTAAAAAATATATATACGTAAACAAAATTACTGCTTAGTTTATATATGGCTCCTGCAAGAACAAAAAATTGCACAGCTATAAGAAGTCCGAAAATAACCATTCTGGACAATAAAAACTTTAATATTTTTTTGAAAAATTTCATAATATCACCTAAAAAAGCAAAACAACATAATAATTCTATTTATTCTAACACATAAATAAAAAAAAGTAAAATAGAGCCTTCCCTTAAAAAGAGAAGGCTTTTAATTTATTCTGCCGTTGAAGCCGAATTCAATTTTTCAGAAATTTCCTGGTATTTGTCAATAAGAGATTTCATTTTGAAAGTAGCAGGATTTAATTTTTCCATAGTTTTATCATTAAATGTGAATTTCAAACTGTCTATTTTTTCCTGAACTATTTTATCAAAATCAGCGCCTTTAAATGCAATTCTTGCAGTTAAATCATCAAATTCACCTGCGTTGAACACGTCATCACGGTACATAATGTGATAGCCGTAATCACTTTCAACAAGACGGTATTCTCCGATTTTCATTTCAAGAGCTGCGTCTTTAAATTCTTCAACATAGTTAGAGCTTTCATTTACAACATATCCTTTTGGATTTGAAGTCATTCCGGGATCTTCTCCGTACTGTTTTAAAAGTGCGTCAAAATCTTCTCCGGCCTGAACTTTTTTATAAATATCGTTGGCAAGGGCTTTTTTCTTTGCGATAGCTTCTTCAGTAGTTTCTCCTGTTGCAAGATCAAGGTTTTCTTCCTGTGTGTTTATAAGGATATGTTTAACAAGAGAATTGTTTGCGGCGTAATAATCTTTAACAGCCTGTTCAGAAACTTTTTCAATAACGCCGTCCGTACCATATAAGTGAAGTATAAGTTTTTGATATTTAAGGCTGTTGCTCATAATATTTTTATAGCTGTCTATATCAATCATGAATACGCTTAAAAGATCTTTGAAATTTTCTTCGCTTCCGTATTGTTTAATGGAATTGTCAATAGCATCCTGGATAGTTTTTTCATCAGAAACGTCAAGAGCAAGATTGTACTCTTTAAACAGAAGGTTTACTGCATATTCATATTTTACCTGATCGACAAGGCTTGATTTTATACTGTCTGCAATGGTAGTTCCGTCCTCAAGAGTCTGGGCAAGAATCTGAGAAAGAGTATCGTCGGAATAGCTTCCATAGTATTGGATAACATTTGCAGCGTATTGAATAAGGCTGTTTGCCATATAATACTGGTAAGTATCAGAAGGTATTTTTTCTCCACTTACTTCAGCAATATAGTTTTTAACGGGATCTATTCCTCCTACTACTGAACTTTTACATCCGGCAAGAAGGGATAATCCCATAATTGCAGTCATAATCAAAGCTATAATTCTTTTTGACATTATGTTTTCCTCCAAAATTTTTTACAATGTATAAATTATATCACAATTAACTACCTAATGTCCATAAAAAATATATTATTTTAAGTGAATTTTTTGTGAACTTATATAGAAAAATTTTTTACGGTTTTGACATTTTTGACATATCTTATATAATAATAACAAAGATGATTTTGGAGGTTAAGATGTTAATTTCGGCAAAGGATGTTTCAAAAAGTTTTGGAGAAAAAGAAATTTTTAGAAATGTTAATTTTAATATAGATGACGGTAAAAAAATAGGTCTTATCGGAGAAAACGGAGCAGGAAAAACTACTTTATTAAGATTATTGCTCGGATATGATACTATAGATGAAGGAAGTCTTGATATAAAAAAAGGGATTTCCGTAGGTTATCTTGCCCAAAATACCATATTGGAAAGCAGCTTGACTATATATGAAGAATTAAAGCAGGTTTTTAAAAAAGAATTAAAGCTTTTGGAAGATGTAAAAAATATGGCGGATAATCTTACAGATCCTATTATTTTAAAGGAATATTCCAAAAAACAGCAGTATCTTGAAAGTCTTGATGCTTATAACATAGATGTAAAGATAAAAACCATGCTTAATAAAATGGGCTTTGATGATAAGAGTTTTGAAACAAAAGTATCAACACTAAGCGGCGGCGAAAAAACACGTCTTGCTCTTACGCGGCTTTTATTGTATTCTCCTGAGCTTTTAATTTTAGACGAACCTACAAACCATTTGGATTTTAAAACTCTAATGTGGCTTGAGGATTATTTAAAAGATTATAAGGGAAGTATAATTATAGTTTCTCATGACAGATATTTTCTTGATAAGGTGGTTTCTGAGATATTTGAGCTTGAGGATAAAAGGTTGATATGTTATAAAGGAAATTATTCAAAGTACTTGATTTTAAAAGAGGAAGAATATCAAAGACAGCTAAAAGAATATAAATATCAGCAGGAGGAAATTGCAAGACTTGAAGAATATGTAAGCAAAAATATTGTCAGAGCATCTACATCAAAAATTGCTAAAAGCCGTCAAAAGATTTTGGATAAGATGGAAATTATCGAAAAACCCAAAAGAAATGAAAGAAGAGCAAGGCTTTCTTTTGATTTTGAAATAAAGTCTTTCAACGATGTTTTGAATGTTGAAAATATTAATATAGAAATAAAAAATAATATACTTTGCGAAAATGTTAATCTGGAAGTAAAAAGGGGAGAAAAAATAGGAATAATAGGTGAAAACGGCACCGGGAAATCTACTTTTTTGAAAATGCTCGTTGAAAAGCTTCCCTGTCTAAAAGGCCAAATAACCTGGGGCAGAAATGTAAAAATTTCTTATTTTGATCAGGAGGCAAAAAACTTAAATCCTGAGAACACTGTAATTGAAGAGCTTTGGAAAAGGCATATAGATATGACGGAAACTCAGATAAGAACAATTTTAGGGTCTGTTTTGCTTCAGGGCGATGATGTTTATAAAAAGGTTTCCGTAATATCGGGAGGGGAAAGAGCAAAGCTTAATTTTGCTATACTTTCTTTAGAATATGGAAATGTTTTGATACTTGACGAGCCTACCAATCATCTTGATTTAAAGGCTAAGGAAGTACTTGAAAAGGCTCTTTTGGAATATCAGGGAACTTTAATTATGGTATCTCACGACAGGTATCTTCTTGATAAAATTCCAGATAAAATTTTTGAGATAAAAAAATCCGGGGCAACGCTTTATAAGGGTAAGTTTTCAGATTATATTTTATCACAGAATATTTCCGATGATAAAAAGCTTATAAAAAAACAAAACACAGAGAAGGAAAAGCAAAGTAATTATAAAGGAAAAGAGGGAAGAAAAGAAAAAGCAAAAAAACTTTCGGAATTAAAAAAAGCAGAAGAAGAAATTTCTTTTTGTGAAAATAAAATAAATGAAATAAATGCTCTTATGGAACAAAAAGACGTATATTC